>NZ_JBFSVA010000022.1:0-73166 GCF_041467655.1 Vibrio sp. 10N.247.311.49 | reverse complement strand
TATCTCGTATCTCGTATCTCGTATCTCGTATCTCGTATCTCGTATCTCGTATCTCAAATATCTTTTCTTCCACGCACAAAAAAGAGCACCGAAGTGCCCTTATTAGATTTTAAGCTAGCTATTAATAACTAACGATTATTGCCATATAGCTGAAAGTGAATCCATCAGGCCGCTCGTTGCACCTTGTGACTGCAGTGCTTGAAGAATGATGGGTGCAAATGTTGTAACCATTGATGGATCCATACCTAATCCAGAAAACGCACTTTCAACGGCACCTTGTGAGCTTAGTAGCGATGATAGACCAGTAGACTCAAGGCTCGACATACCCGGAATAAGTGTCGCGAGTTCTTTGTTGTCGGCTGTGCCAAGAGAGTTTTGTGCAAGGGCCAACATTGAACCAATACCGCCAACTGCTTGGTCGCTGGTAACAGAAGCTTGGTCAGCTACCGTATCCACAAGTGGTGTTGTTTCGTTCTGCTGAGACCACATATTCACTGCTGCCATTAGTGCAGTTTGTGATAGTTGGGAATAGTTGGTATCTGATGATGAACTGGTTTGTTCAGAGTCGCTAGTGCTAGCGCAAGAGACAACAGCAAGGCTGCTTAAAACTGTGATGAGTACTTTCTTCATTATTCGTCCTTAAGTAATAAAGTAATTTACTCTTTCACTATAAACGAAAAACGGCGATGTAGTCACATCGCCGTTGGATTATTTCAATTTTATTTGCCAATAGTATTTTGTTTTACTAAAGGTTTTTATAAAAATTAAAGAATAGCTAGAAGTTCTACTTCAAATACTAGAGCAGCAAATGGTGGGATTGCAGCACCTGCGCCACGCTCACCGTATGCTAGATCTTGAGGGATGTATAGCTTCCACTTAGAGCCAACAGGCATCATTTGTAGAGCTTGTACCCAACCTTGAATTACGCCAGTTACTGGGAATTCAGCAGGTTGACCGCGAGATACAGAGCTGTCGAAAACAGTACCGTCAGTTAGTTCGCCGTGGTAGTGAACACGTACTTGCTTGTCTGCAGTAGGGATTTCGCCAGTACCTTCAGTTAGTACTTCGTACTGAAGACCAGACTCAAGAACTGTTACTTCTGAACGAAGAGCGTTGTCAGTTAGGAAAGCTTCGCCGTCAGCTGCTGCTGCTTTAGCTAGTTCTTGACGTGCAGCTTCACCACGAGTGTGTAGCTCTTGTAGTGCGTTGTTGATTTCGTCAACTTCGATAGCTGGCATGTCACCAACTAGAGCTGTTGCGATACCAGCAGCGATTGCGTCAACGTTTAGGCCTTCAAGACCAGAACCAGCAAGTTGTTGGCCCATTTGTAGACCGATACCGTAGCTAGCTTTTTGCTCTACAGTTTCAAATTTTACTTCAGACATGAAAAGTCACTCTTTTTGTCAGTACGAAAAGGGTAAGAATACCAGTATTAGCAGCGTGAAGAAACGGCTAGTCCCTGATCACTTGCGCTTTACCGTGCCCAAATCACAGCCATGTCAATTTTCTCGCTTTGGGCCTTGTTGTGACGGAAAGATCTATACTGTTGGTACTTTGGTTTTTATACTGTAGTTATTCAATGTATAGGACGCAGTGGTATGAATCGTCGTCAAAAGAAAAAACAGAAAGTTGACCACTTAGCAGAATTCAAGGATCGACTGAATCAGGTCAAAGAGAAATTGAGTTCGATCGATGTGAAGAAAATGAAAACCTCGACAGCGCAAACTTGGGGTTCATTGCCGAAGTTACACCAAAGACTGTTGATGGTGATTTCTCCGATCGTACTGATATTACTTTTTGTGCCGCTACCAGAACCTAAAGTAGACACAGCTCCAACAACATCGCGCGTTGAGCTTGAAATAAACACCGTCGGCTTAAGCGAACAGCAAAATGCCAAGAACAGCTCATTAGAACCGAGTAACAAAAATTGGCAGGAGTACCTTGTTAAGCAAGGGGATACGTTAGCGCAGGTTTTTCGAAACAACGATTTGCCATTGTCTGACTTGAATGCGTTAGTGCGAATTGAAGGTGCAGATAAGCCGCTCAGTCAGATTCGTAAAGGCCAGCTGGTTCGTTTCAAACTTGCTGAAACTGGGCAGTTGGACATTCTTCAGCTAGAGAAAGGCGACACTTCGGTGATGTTCTTCCGCTTATCCGATGGTGGCTTTGGTCGCAGTAAGTAGATGAATAGTGAGCCTGAGTTAAAGCGCTTCACCAGACACAGATAAACGATAGAAAAGAGCTAAGCATTAGCTCTTTTTTTTGGTCGCTTGAAAGGGGCGAGTGGCAAGATGATAAGCATGATTCCGATAAAGGTTAATGTATCCGGAATCTCATCGAACCATATTGCACCTATTAGCGCGACAAACACCAATCCTGAATACTCAGCCAAGGCAATTTGGCTAGAGTGTGCTTTTTGATAGGCAGCAACCGCAAGGCCGTTGTAACTTAAGATTAGCGTCGCACTCAGGGCTATGTATCCCAAATGCTCCACAGACACCGGCTGCCAGTATAAGAAGCACAGTACTAATGAGGCTGGAATAGAGAATAAGGTTGTCCACCACAGCGTAGTGACCACCGTTTGCTCACTAGGAAGCTTTCTTACGAGTACATTAAATAGTGCTAGGGTGAGTGCTGTCCCCAAAGCAAACAGTGCCGCCCAATGAAATTGTGATGGCCTCAAGACAATCAATGCACCAATAAAACCTATGGTTGTGCCGATCACCTTGCCGAGTGCCGGTTGCTCTTTCAATAGCAACATTGAGAGCGGCAACATCAGTAAAGGCGCGACATAAAATACTGCGTTGGCGGTTGCCAAAGACAAGTGAGTGATCGCGACCACCATGCACCCACTGCCGATCAGAATTAACTGACCTCGAATGAAGGTTACCTTAGCCTGCTGTAAGCACCGTTGTTCTTTTTTCTGCTGTAGCCACAAAGGGGTGATGATGAGCAGAGATATCAACTGTCGGAAAAAAATATACTGTAAGGGCGGTACTTCGCCATTTAACAGCTTTACCGCTACGTCGGAAAGCGAGGCAAACAAGTTACCTGCAACCAACAATAGAATACCGGCAGTGATATTCGTCATTATTTTTCTAATCTCATGTCTATATGAGGAATGTCATCTTCGAGGTACATATCCGAGATGGTGTTGAAGCCGTGGCTCGCATAGAAGTTTTCTAGGTGTTGCTGCGCGCCAATATCAATGGCCGTATTTGGCCAAAGAGCCTCGCAGCGTGTTAATGCTTCTTTTATTAATTGATGCCCCAAGCCATCACCTCTTGCTGATTGCTTGGTTGCGACTCGGCCGATGCTGGTGTTGTCGTAAGAGGTACCTGGTGGTAATAAACGTGCACACGCAACCAACTCATCATCAGAATAACCAAGCAGGTGCTCAACACCTGCGAGTGTATCTTTACCGTCGAGCTCTGGATAAGGACAAGTTTGCTCAACCACAAATACATCGACTCTTAATTTAAGTAGTTGATAAAGCTGTTGTGTTGAGAGTTCAGAAAAAGGAATTGAGTGCCAAGTGATCATGTTTACATCCAGAGATTATCGATGCCCTGAATGTACTATGCGTGATGATTGTTGGCATTAACTATTGTTAATTCGACCTTTAATTCTGCTCAGGCTGATTGCGGTGATTCCTAGATAAGCGGCAATTTGATTGTCATTTAAGCGCTGCTCAAGGTCGGGATAGTGCTCGCAGAACAGCTGATAACGTTGCTCTGGTGTATAGAGCAGCATGAAGCGTTCTTTGTTTTCCTTATGCATCAGTTGTGTTTCTAACAGCTTTAAATACAAAGGATTATTTGATGCACGCCACTCGATAACCGCATTCATTGGCAGCTCTAACATGGTGATGGGTGTCAGCGTTTCTAATAGGTAAGGAGAGGCTTGGTTCTTTATCAGACTCTCAAAGCCGATGATCCAATCTTGTTCCCAATAGAACTCTTTGCTGTATTGCTTACCATCATCAGTGAGGTAGCAGGCATGGCACAAGCCTTCAAGTACAAAGTAGATTGAACTCGCCATCTCACCTTGATTGATCAAGATGTGTCTGGTTGGCAGCTCAAGTGGCTTGGCGACAGCGAGTAGAGATTCAATCTGGCTTTCAGAGAAGTCGAAGCTTTGCAGTAGTTCGATAAAAGAGGTGTGCATGAAAATAACCTATCCCAAATAAGTGCCGAAATCATCGCACTTATTTGGAGAGAGGTACAGAGCAGGATAAATCAGAGGCGTGCGTGTTGCTCTAGGTAATCTTGAGCAAGTTCTCTGCCCATGTATTTACCCAGAGTCTTCAGTGGTACCTTTTTAAGGTTCACCACAATCAAGCCATCCAAGGCATCATTAAACGATGGGTCGACATTAAAACACACCAGTTTACCGTTCATCCCTAGATATTGGCGCAGCACTACCGGCAGGCCTTTACCTTGCTCCATGCGTGCTAACACTTTAGAGAGCAGAGGCACACTCGCCAGTGAAGAGAGCAGGTGATTTTGCCAGAACACATGACTGCTGGTATTGAGTGGTGACGAAGGTGAAACCAAATTCGCCTTTTCCTCATCATAATGGTGGATTGATAACGTGGTCGCGATCAACAGACGCGCATTGTGGCTGTAATCATTGCTGATACTGACTGGGCCGAACAGATGGGTATATTGAGGGTGACGAGACACAAAGGTCGCAATGCCTTTCCACAATAGTAACAGTGAGTTCAGGCTCTTTTGGTAAGGTTTACTTACTACCGATCGCCCTAGTTCAATGCTGTTTTCTAACGTATCAATGAATTCTTGGTTGTAGTTAAACAGGCTACGAGAGTAAAGCTGATCAAGCCCGTGCTCTGCGATGAGTTTGTCGACCATACCGAGTCGATACGCCCCGACCAGTTCTGCCTTGGTTTTATTCCACACAAACAGTTGATGGTAGTAAAGGTCATACTCATCTAAATCACAGGCCAGCCCACTGCCTTCTCCGACTTCTCTAAAGCTTTCTTCTCTTACTCGACCAATCTCGCGCATTAAGTTAGGAATAGATTGGCTTGGTGTGCAGTAGACCTCAAAGTTCCCTTGCTCGAGCAGTTTCATCTCTTCAGGGAGTGAGTCTATCTCTATTGATAAGACTTCTGGTGGAATAGGCGCTATCACTTGGGTATCGAAAGAGGGCGCGTGGATTGGCGTGTTCGGACTATCTTGTTGACTCATTAGATAGGTATTAAGTCGTAGGTAGTTGACGATATCCATCTCTTTTTCAAACGATTTTATCTCTGAATACGGAATCGATGAGCCAATCGAGATAGAGATAGTTGTCGCTTGTTTATTAAGAAGTTCACGCCCGAGTAGAGCGGTTCTCAACAGTGGATGAACACGACCCGCTTGATAGAAAAGCTCACTGTTCTTGCCATTGATAAAGATAGGTACCGTGGTGGCTTGGTGACGTTTGACGAATTTCGCTACCGACTTGCTCCACTCGATGTCTGTCAGTGTTTTTGCCCCTTTACGGTAGCTTGATACTTCACCTGCTGGGAATACAATCAATAGTCCACCATCAGCCAAATGACGATTGGCATCTCGAATCGCTTTGGCATTGGTGCGTTTCGATTCTTTACTGTTAAAGACATCGACACCGATGAAAAGATCATCCAGTTCAGGCAGGCGCTTAAGTAACTCATTGGCCAGCACCTTCACATCCTTTCTTACTGATCCTACGAGATCGGCAAGGATCACGCCTTCGATGGCGCCAAGCGGGTGGTTCGCCACAATCACGACAGGCCCTTCTTCCGGGATGTTTTCCGTGCTTCCCGATGCAACCGAGTAGTCGATATTGAGCGCCGACAGAGTGTAATTCATGAATTCGAAGCTAGATAACTCGTTTTTACGATCTTGGTAGAGTCGGTCTAGCTTAGATAGCCCAGTTGCCCACTCGACAACAGACTCACCTAAACCAAAAGGCGTGTAACGTGGTAAACGAAAAGGACTATCAATCATAATGAAATTACCTTACTTAATCAGTTGCGGCCAAACTTTATCGGCTTGTTGAATATGCTGTGCTTGGTCTTGTTCCCAGCGCTGCTTAATCTCTTGGTCGTAGTTGAGGTAAAGCTTGTTATCAACAATCGTCCATTGATGTGGGTCACTCGGTGCAAAGTCGCTCTTCGCTGATACTGCCCAAGCGCAATAGCCACCATATTGAGGGGCATATTTTTCAGGATTATTAACAAATAAAGTCAGATTCTTTTCAGAAGAGAAATACCAATCCGCCCCTTTGTACTCAGTGCTGAATTTTTTACTGCCTTCAATGGGCTTACCGGAAGTGAAATAAGCCACGGTATCGTAGCCATCGAGTGCCTTACTGCTAAAGAAGCCGGTATAGATTTCATCGGCGGCAAATACGTACGGGCTAACAAGTAGCAGAACCATGGTGAATAGTTTTCTCATGATGGACTCCATCTATAGATTGATTGCGGGTGATAAATCAAAGGTAAAGCGCTGCTGATTTATCTGACATGGTTTAATGGGTTCGCATGGTGAGCCGGGTGCATAAAACATAGAGGCTTGACCATGCAGGTTACGTAAGTGTGTAAAGCTCACGGTATGTGCGTCTTCGCGATGCATACAGGTCGCTAAATGAGGTTGCTCATTGTGATGGTGAGAGTGGAACATCAGTAAGTTCTGTTGATTCTTACCTGCCGCCATGAGCTGATCATATTTTGCTTGTCGGTAGGCTTGCACTCGCTCTAAATCAACACCGGATGAGAAGAGTGGAGAATCAGTGTCGACTATTTTCTGTTGAATACCATCCCACATGTAGGCGATAACCAGACCATTGTGTTGGGTTAGATTGGGCGCGAAAGCTAGCAAGGTAAATGGGGCAAAAGAGTGTAGGTCTAGCTTGTGAAACGCTTCAGATAGCTGACTGATATTACGACTCGATGATAGGTTTTTAAGTAGCAAACCGCGGCTTACTAAAGGACCAACGGGCACTGTGCCTTGATAGTTATTGAGTAGGCATAGCGAAAGCCCGAACTCATTAATACTTATCCAGCTACCGCCGCCAGTTGGGTCGAGTGGCATAATGATATCGACACCGTTGACTCGATATTGTCTGGGTGGCATTGCCAGTGCTCGCGTCTTTTGTTCATCACGATTAAAAAAGACCTGATAACCATTCTCTTCAAGCAGCCAAGATACTGAACACATGATTATTGCTCCCTCAGATAGCTGTTGGTGGTTGGGGCATAACCAAAGGTGTTGCAGGTCTCGACGTCTAGGAAGGTGGTGATCACCTTGATCATCGCGTAATGATGATTGGCATGCAGTGCGGCAAAGGTGACCTCTCTTTCGAGCGTTGAAGGCAGGCTTGCGAACACTTGAGCATCCATCGAAACCTCGGTTTGGATCATGATAGGCGCTTCGAGATCTCGACGGTCTAATCGTTCAAGCCAGTTGATCACATAGTGGATCTCTTTGACTGCAATAGAGCGGTCGTATTCGACAGGATGACCACGACGACGAGTGTTGTAATCAACGGTCGCATTCTCTTTTAAGATTAAGGCGTGAAAAAGATCGAGCGTGTGACGAGTATGCTCACCAATAGAGCTTGTGACGTGCGGCTTTGCTCGTGTCAGATAGTCGCTGTCAGATATCGCTAACAAAAACTCTAGACCCTGATTCAATATCTCTACCGCTCCTTTGATACTAGGAGAGAAAGAAGTGAGGGCGCTCGGTTGGGCTATGGGGTTCATTCATGGTCCTCGTACAAAGTTAGTCAGTGGTCGGATATTGTTGAACAAGACGTCGCTCTTCTTGCCACGCAGCGAATAAGCTCTTGAAAGAAGGAGTCTTATAGCCTCGTTGTTTTTGCTGAGCGCCAATATCAAAAAGAATGCGGTATTGCAGAAGTAGCGTAGAAAATATCTCTCGCAATGGCGTGTTGCGATCCCAGATATGCCCAGCCTCACTGCTGGCGCCATTGACCTCAAGGATAGTGAAATCCTCACCGTTCATTAGGCTGTGCATGTCCTTGAATTTGACGTCGAGTCGACCAAAGTGGAAGCCATCGAAGTCGTCAAATATCTCGTCTAAGCGTTCGGTTAAAGCTTGAGTGATGTATTGGTTGCCGTCTCGGAAGATACAGCCACGGCTATGGCTACCTGCGAACGCGAGTTGGAACTCTTCGCCCTCTGCGAGTACTTGATCCAGTTTATCTTCATGTCTCGGCAGATACAGGTGGCTGAGCTGCCCTGCACGCGGGCTATTTTCAATTAACTGCTTGAGGGTCGAGCTGCCATCACCCACCACCATTGGCGCATATTTGAGTGTGATCGAGATGATCTCGCCTTGCTTTTTGTTTGGGTAACGAACATAGAAAACACCCGCTTCGGCTTGATAAGGCGCCTTTTTCTGCAATAGAAAGCGAGCATTATTTGGGAAAGATTCAACATATTGCTCAAGTTGATCTTGGTTGTTGATCAGCTTAACGCCAACACCTCGACAGCCAAGATCCGGCTTTGCCACGATAGGGAAATCAAGATCCGTTTGTATGAGTGCGCTGCGTGCGTCTTCGGCTTGTTTTTTACTGCCGAGATCCGTTTTGGTTAGGGTTATAAACGGAGAGATCCAACGCTGACTTGAAGATCCGGCAAGGCTCAATATCTCATGTTTTGATTCGCCTACCATGCCGCTTAACTTAATGCTTGGATTGGCGATGAGCGGCAGCGCCCAGTCAAAGTGCCGTAACCCTTGCATCAGGCTTTGAATCACCACTGGCGTGTAGAAGAACCAAGTTGGAAGAAACTCATAAGGAGAGACGCTGCGCACGGTATCTTTTTCAAGCAAAGGCATGCCTGCATTGATTTGATGTGCGGGAATGATGCGAATATCTTGCGGTGAACTCATGATAATCCTCTAGAGTAGGTTCTATTCATTAATCGATTGCCGATAAACAGCAAAGCGATGGCACACGGGATAACGATCCATTGATATTCAGAGGCTTGCAGCCACGCTGATGTCCCTAAATAGTAGATGGCAGAGAAGACAATGCCAGTCCAGAGCGCAGTGGCACTAATCACGGCAAACAAGAAAGTAGGCAGTGGGATGGCGAAAAAGCCACTTAAGGTAAAGCCGACGGTGCGAAGCCCTGGAATAAATCGGATAACAAAAAGGCTGCTGAATGCGTTCTGACGTAATTTGGTACGAAGCGAACGAAAGTACTTATTCGTGAGGGCTTTATATCGAACACCTCGGAAATAACGTCCTGACTTCCCTAAGTAATAAAGACCGAGATCACCCGTGGCAATACCGATGAAAATAGCAAGCAGCGCATATTGAGGAAGTATTAGACCTTGAGTCGCGATACCTGCCGCCGTAACAATCGCAAGATCTTCAAGCAGGTAAGAAAGTGCGATGATGCCAAGCATCAGCCATAGCAGCGACTCCTCCCCTGAATGTAACCATGCTTGAATGCTCTCGACGGTGCTCATCAAATGTCCTTATCTATCCTATAAATGAATGGCTTAACCACCATTCATTGAGTGTAGTAAATTAAATAGACAGGAGGAGCAGATAAAAACTTACAGCTGATTAGTGTTTTTTTGTGTTGGATTCATTCAATTGGTGGTTTGAGTCGTGCTGTTTGACTGCTGTTTGACTGCTGTTTTGAAGCTAAAGGCGTGGCATTTGGAAGCGGGTTGAACGAGAGTTTGTCGTTCGAAAATTAGGGCTTTGGGCTGAACATTTAGAAGAAAAGAAAAAGGCTGAGTCGTAAAACTCAGCCTTTCAGAACGTTAACTATGGATTACTTAAGCAATCTATTTAGTTAGGTCAATCTGGTAAACAGCAAAACCAACATCGTCAGTCGCAACACGTTTCATCGGGTATTGACCCTTCTCTTTGATGAACTCTGCTGCTTTGTCGCTTGGAGATGTTTCAAAGCGGATATCTAGCTTGTTATCCGTTTTGATTGGTGCAAATGACCAATTGTTATCCGCGCTTGGGCTCACTTGACCTTGCTCTTTGCTTACGCGAGAGATGTAGTTTGCAAGAACAGTACGGTTCTCATCTGGTGCATCAAATGCGATGAAGTCTTCACCTGTGCCTGGGAACTTAGCGCTGTATGCACGGTAGTTGTTGGTTGCGATCAGGAAGTCTTGCTTCATGTCGATTGGCTTACCTTGGTAAGTTAGGCCAACAATACGCTGTGAGTCAGGGTTAACCACTTTACAGTTTGCATCGTATTTAGCAGGTTGAGTTACGTCGATTTGGTAATCAACACCGTCGATAACATCGAAGTTGTAAGTACGGAAGTTATCCCACTCAATCAACTGTTGTGGTGCTGTTGAGTTAACATCCACTTGGTTGAACTGACCTGCAGAACACTCAAGCCACTCTTTTACTTCGTGACCTGTTACCTTCATCGCAACTAGCGTGTTCGGGTAAAGGTACAAGTCAGCTGCGTTACGGAATGTCAGTTGACCAGATTCAACCTCAGTGAAGTTCGCTGGGTCATTCTTACGGCCACCAGCTTTGAATGGTGCAGCCGCGGAAAGTACTGGCGTACCATCTAGGTCAGGGTCACCTTGGATGAACTGTTCAACGTAATCTTTCTGTGCAAGGTTAACGATTTGAACTGTTGGATCGTCTTGTACTAGAGACAAGAAGCTGTACATCACATCGTCTGCTTTACCAATCGGTTGGTTAACAAACTCACGAGTACCAGCGTGGTCTTTTTCTAGTGCTGTTACGATGCCTTCATCAGCTGCAGCAAGCGATTTCTTCTCGATTTTGTCGTAGATAGGGCGCGCTTCTGATTGGCCTTTAATCACTTCCCACTTACCGTCTTTTTGTGCAAGTGTTAGATCCATAACACCAACGTGGCTACCCCAACGACCAGGCATTACTGCTGCAACGCCGTTCATTGTGCCCGTTTCGTTGTCGATGCCTTGAATGTCATCAAAACCTTTACCTGGGAAAACTGCGTGAGAGTGGCCGAATGCGATCGCATCGATGCCGTCTACTTCAGATAGGTAGAACGTTGAGTTTTCTTCGCCATTTTTGTATGGGTCAGTTGATACGCCTGAGTGAGGGATAGCAACGATAACTTCAGCGCCTTCCGCTTTCATTTGAGGCACTAGCTCGTTAGCCGTCTCAATGATATCGCGAGCGATCACTTTACCTTCAAGGTTCTTCTTATCCCACGTCATGATTTGTGGTGGAACAAAACCGATGTAACCCACTTTTACTTCGTGCTCTACGCCAGCAGTATCTTCGAACGTGTGTGTCTTGATGATGTAAGGCGTGAAGTAGTGTTTTTTGGTTTCTGCGTCGTAAACGTTAGCACTGATGTATGGGAAATCAGCGTCGTTGATAGATTCTTCTAGGAACTCAAGACCGTAGTTGAATTCGTGGTTACCTAGGTTTGCAGCGTCGTAGCTTAGTTGGTTCATTGCTTTATATGCAGGGTGAACTTCGCCTGCTTCGATGCCTTTGTCTGCCATGTAGTCACCCATTGGGCTACCTTGCAGTAAGTCACCGTTATCAACTAAAACGCTGTTGGTTACTTCGCTTTGAGCTTCTTTTACTAAAGTTGCAGTACGTGCTAAGCCGATTTTTTTCGATGGCTTGTCTTTGTAGTAGTCGTAATCCATTAGGTTGGTATGGATATCCGTCGTTTCTACGACACGTAATTTAATCACTTCATCGGTATCTGGTGTTGTTGTGCAGCCTGCTAAAGTCAAACCAAGACCCGCAAGTACAGCCAATGACAAAGGTTTCATTGCAACTTTCATTTTGTAGCTCCAAAGTGGATAGTAGAAAATTCGTTGCGTAATGTAACAAAACCGAATGAAACAATGATTACAACGAATGTTAATTCGTGACTTAGATCGATTACTTTATGGTGTTCTGCAAGACGCCTCCCAAAGCTGCTCAATCGATGCGCAACTGATATCGATAATATTAGTCCATTCATTTCACCTGCTTATCGATAAATCCAATCCCTTATCAGCTTTTCGAATAAAAAATGAAATTTTAGAATTTCCAGTAATATGAGAGGCTCGTCATAATGCCTATATCAAGGACGTATCAGGCAGATGAATAGCAAGGATAGCTCAAAACGAAGCTTCTGTTTTCTTCTAGTGCCAATACTCCCATTCACTCAAGTGGATGAGTTAAATCCCTTGCTTGGCAAGACCAAGTAATGAATTGCTCGTAACGCGAGCCTTAAAGGAAGCACTGAAATGGACCAAGAACGTTTAACCCACCTAAAACAGCTCGAAGCGGAAAGTATTCATATTATCCGTGAAGTAGCGGCTGAGTTTGATAACCCAGTGATGATGTACTCCATCGGAAAAGATTCTTCTGTGATGCTTCATTTAGCTCGCAAAGCGTTTTATCCAGGCAAGATTCCATTCCCGCTATTGCATGTAGATACGGATTGGAAATTCCGCGAGATGATTGAGTTTCGTGATCGTACGGCTAAAAAGTACGGCTTCGACCTTTTAGTACATAAGAACCCAGAAGGTATTGAGATGGGTTGTAGCCCATTTGTACATGGTTCTTCGAAGCACACTGACATCATGAAAACACAGGGCCTTAAGCAGGCGTTAAACAAGTATGGGTTCGATGCGGCTTTTGGTGGTGCGCGTCGTGATGAAGAAAAATCTCGTGCGAAAGAACGTGTTTATTCTTTCCGTGATAAGAACCATACGTGGGATCCAAAAAACCAGCGTCCAGAGCTTTGGCACACCTACAACGGTCAGGTTAATAAGGGCGAAAGCATTCGTGTCTTCCCGCTATCTAATTGGACTGAGCTCGATATCTGGCAATACATCTATCTAGAGAGCATCGATATTGTTCCACTTTACCTTTCAGACAAACGCCCTGTAGTTGAGCGTGATGGCATGCTGATCATGGTTGATGATGACCGTATGGAGCTGCAAGAAGGTGAAGTGATTGAAGAGAAAAGCGTTCGTTTTCGTACTTTAGGCTGTTACCCATTAACCGGAGCGGTTGAATCTGAGGCGAATACGCTAACGGGCATTATTGAAGAGATGCTGGTGGCGACGTCTAGTGAGCGTCAAGGTCGAGCGATTGACCATGATCAGTCGGGCTCTATGGAGCTGAAAAAGCGCCAAGGTTATTTCTAAGAATCTAAGGAAAGAAAAATGAATAGTGCAGTAGAAGCCGAATTGGCTGAACTAGGGATTGAAGGTTATCTAAGTCAGCATCAGCATAAATCTATGCTTAGATTTTTAACTTGTGGCTCGGTAGATGACGGTAAAAGTACGCTAATCGGTCGCTTACTCCATGATACAAAACAGATTTATGAAGATCAGCTAGCGGCGGTTCACTCGGATAGCCAACGAGTGGGAACGACAGGTGAGAAACCTGATTTGGCACTGCTTGTTGATGGTCTGCAGGCTGAGCGTGAGCAAGGGATCACGATCGATGTGGCTTACCGCTACTTCTCGACTCAAAAACGTAAGTTCATTATTGCTGATACTCCTGGGCATGAGCAGTATACGCGCAACATGGCAACAGGCGCTTCAACGTGTGATCTGGCGGTGATCTTGATTGATGCTCGTAAGGGCGTTCTGGATCAAACACGTCGTCACTCGTTTATCTCTAACCTGCTTGGTTTGAAGCATTTCATCGTTGCTGTAAACAAGATGGATCTCGTGGATTACGCGCAAGATCGTTTTGAAGAAATTCGCGATGAATACCTAGAGTTTGCAGAAAACCTAGAAGGCGAAACCAATATTCAGATCTTGCCAGTATCGGCGCTTGAAGGCATCAACGTTGCTGCACCAAGTAAAGAGCTTGCATGGTTCGAAGGCCCATCTCTGCTAGAAGTGTTAGAGAACGTCGACATTGACCAAAAGCGTTCGGCAGGTGAATTCCGATTCCCAGTTCAGTACGTCAATCGTCCTAACTTAGACTTCCGCGGTTTTGCTGGCACCGTTGCCTCTGGCCGTGTCAGTGTCGGTGATGAAATCAAGGCGCTGCCGTCGGGTAAAACCTCTAAGGTTGCACGCATTGTAACTTTTGATGGTGATTTGGAGTCTGCGCAAGCGGGCTTGGCAGTAACACTGACCCTTGAAGATGAGATTGATATCAGTCGTGGTGATTTGATTGTGCTAGAAAACGCGCAGATTGAATCCACTAACCACGTATTGGCTGACATCGTGTGGATGACAGAGCAACCATTGCAACCGGGCAAAGCTTACGACATCAAGATCGCAGGCAAGAAAACCGTCGGTCAGGTTGAAATAGTTCGCCACCAATATGACATCAACAACCTGTCGACCCACGCTGTCGATGAGTTACCACTGAATGGTATTGGCTTGTGTGAATGGTCTTTGAACGAGACTGTTGCATTGGATAAATACCGTGAGAGTGCGGATACCGGTGGCTTCATCGTTATCGACCGTCTAACCAACGTGACGGTTGGTGCGGGTTTGATTCGAGACCGTTTGGACTCTGTTGAACAGCAAGTCGGTAACTTCTCTGCATTTGAACTTGAGTTCAACGCATTGGTTCGCAAACATTTCCCTCATTGGGATGCCAAAGATCTAAGCCAACTACTGAAGTCATAAACGACCAAGTAACAGCTTATTGAATCAGGCGGAAACCGATCGTTTCCGCCATAAAGGACGAGTATATGTGGCAACAAGGATTTGTATTAGCGATTTTGCTCGGCATCATTACTTGCCTGCTCGTTACCCGTATTAAGCCAAGCTTTATCTTTGCTGGCGCGGCGTTTATTGCTTTTATGGCTGGCATGATCGACTTGTCGAGCTTGGCTAATAACTTCACTAACTCCTCGTTACTGACTTTAATTCTTCTGATCCTCGCATCAAGTGCGTTGGAGAAAACTCGCTTAATCAGCTGGGTTAGCCGCAATATCTCTGAAGGTAGGCTAGGTACCGTGGTTGCGAAGTTGGGTATTTCTACAGCGTTACTTTCTTCTTTTACTAATAACACCGCGGTGGTTGTTTCTTTGATCGGGGCGATCAAACGTAATCAACAGCACGCGCCGTCTAAGTTACTTATCCCTTTGTCATACGCTGCCATCTTAGGTGGCACCCTGACATTGATCGGCACCTCTACCAATTTGATCATCAATAGTTTTGTTGAAGATGCAGGTTTACCGAGCTTAAACTTTTTCACACCTACCTTGATCGGTTTAGCGGTTTTGGTCGGTGGGGTATTGATCCTTATTCCTCTTAGCTATTTTCTACCCAGCTACGATGATGGTTCTCAAGATGATCTGCCTTACTTTCTCGAGGCGCGAGTTGAGCCAGGTTCTCCATTAGTTGGCCGTAGCGTCAGTGAAAATAATCTTAGAGCTCTTAGAAAACTGTTCTTAGCCGAAGTGATTCGAGACGGTAAAACCACCGCGTCGATTGACCCTGATTTTATTCTTCAAGCTCGTGACCGATTGCTGTTTTGTGGTGATGTTGAGAGCGTGGCGACACTGCAAGAAATTCAAGGACTGACTCTGTTTGGTCAGCATCATTTGAATGGCCAGAGCTTTGTTGAAGTGGTGGTGAGTTCATCAGCAAGTTTTTGTAACAAAACCCTGAAAACTAGCCAGTTTAGAGACCGTTTCGATGCGGTTGTGGTTGCTATTCGTCGTGGCCATGAACGCCTAGAAGGTGGGCTAGGGAATATCACATTGACCGCTGGTGATACCTTGATTTTGGTTCCAGGTAAACGCTTTGAAGAACAGCGCCAACAACACAACAAAGAGTTTGTGTTGATGAATGACTTAGATTCGAGTGCCAAGCTTGATGCCGACAAATCGACGTTCGTGTTGCTCGGCTTTGCTAGCGTGATTGGTTTAGCCCTTATCGATGCAGTACCTATTATCAAAGGCTTAGCTGGTTTTCTACTGTTGCTGGTGGCATTTGGCGTGGTGCAACTGGGTGAGCTCCGCCGCCGTTTCCCAGTCGATATTGTGGTGATCGTGGGCTCTGCACTTTCTATTGCTCAACTGATGATTTCATCGGGTTTATCTGAGCGGATGGGGCTGATGTTTATGGAGGCGTTTAATGGCTGGGGCGTATTCGGTGCGTTAGTTGCTACCTACTTTATGACTTTGGTTTTGACAGAGCTGGTGACCAATAATGCGGCTGCAGCACTCTCATTTCCGATTGGCTACAGTATGGCAGTAGGTTATGGCGTTGACCCTATGCCGTTCATCATGGCGGTACTGTTTGGTGCCAGTGCCAGTTTTATCTCTCCATACGGCTACCAAACCAACTTACTTGTTTATAGCGTAGGTAATTACCATTTAACGGATTATCTGCGTATCGGCATTCCAATCTCGATTGTATATTCGGGCTTGGTGCTGACCCTAATTCCTTATTTTTTCCCATTTTAATGCTGTTTATTTAAAGGACTAATTATGACCGCAGTACTCAAACCCAAAGATGAGAATGTTGTGTGGCATCAACACTCGATTGATAAAACATTTCGCGCGGATCTGAAATCACAAAAGCCAGCCGTGCTCTGGTTCACGGGGTTGTCTGGTTCTGGTAAATCGACAGTCGCTGGAGCATTAGAAAATCGTTTGGCACAGCTTGGTTACCATACTTATTTATTGGATGGTGACAATGTGCGTCATGGCTTATGTAGCGACCTTGGCTTCTCTGAGCAAGATCGTCGAGAGAACATCCGTCGTATTGGTGAGCTTGCTAAATTGATGGCAGATGCAGGCTTGATCGTGTTGTCAGCCTTTATTTCTCCGCATCAAGCTGAAAGGCAACTCGTGAGAGATTTATTGCCGGAAGGTGAGTTTCTTGAGGTGTTCGTCAATACTCCATTAGAGGTTTGCGAACAGCGTGACCCTAAAGGTCTGTATAAGAAAGCACGTGCCGGAGAGATCCCGAACTTTACAGGTATTAGTTCAGTGTACGAAGCGCCTCAGAACCCTGAGATTGATCTACCTGCAGGTGAGAAGACACTCGATGAATTGGTCGAACTGTGTATTGATGCGTTGGAGAAGCGAAATATCTTAGCCAACTGAGATCGTTGGTATGACTAAGGCTACTCAGCTGTTTATCTGTTTATTCACGACCGATAAATAGTGCAGCCTTAGTTTACCGAGACAAGAAACCTATCCTCTAGATTCTCTTTATTCCTCTCTATACTTCACTTTTTACACCGTCTATTTTAGCTCCGTCGAGTGTCTAGACGGTGTAATTTACGCTGCTTTTCACTTCTGTCTGTACTGTGAATTTCTGGCTCAATAGTGCAATCAGTTGATCGTAATACTGCGTGTTTGGCTTGTTACCGAGCAAGGTACAAAGCTCATTGCCTGTAGGGCTGAATCGGTAGTAAACCAGCTTCACGCCTTTTGATAATGGTGCCAGTGACATGCTCTTACCTTGATAGGTTAGGTGCAGGGCTGGATCGAAATCAATCTCTCCGGATTCTAATTCTGTGCCCAGAATAATCCCGAGCTCTATCAAGTGGAGCAAGCTGGAGTAGGGCAGGTTGTGCCCACCAAGGTTGATGGTGTTGGTGGTGTCCCTTTTGCCAAAGTTGAATAGCCCAGCATGAGATTTAAAGCCGAGTAAGAGCTTTCTGCTGTTATCGCTACCAAAGCTACAACCCAGTGATGCTGCCCTTTGTAGGGTTAACGCTTCTTTTGGTGTCATGTCTTTTAAGATTTGCAGTGCCTTCATCGACGTCGAGCCTGGGTTGGTGACTTCTCGTTTCAGTACTTGAGCCCATAGCCTCTGCATCGATGTATTGTGGATCTCTTGGGCCATGTCGAAGAAACGGTATAACCAGTCCTGATCCGGGTCTCCAGCCGCTTCATCCTTACATGAAGAGTGCGCCAACTTTAGAATCTGTTCTAGGTTCTTTTGGCGAAGCTCTCTACGTTTTTTCTCTCGCAATAGTGCCCGTTCGATAAGCGTACTCTCAGCTTTATCCTTTGGCTTGGCACTATGACTAATTAAGGAATCGAGGCCGAAGCTTTGTGCGATGTGCAGCATTCTGCTGGCACTGTCGGCAATATGAGGCTTTTTCTCATGCTTATGCTGTGTGTCGCTAGCATGCTCAATGATCACTGGCTGTTTGGTTTCTGACATAAGAGTACCGTTAGGAGACGACTCAAGACCAATCGTAGTAAATAATTGCTCGCTCTAGCTTGTTAAAACGCTCGATAACGGCGTTAGAACTTTTGATTGTAGAATAACTACTTATCAAAAAGCTCCGCCTTGTTCTCAAGGCTTTTTCCTACGCTATTTCTGAACACTTACTTATTGTGATTGGTATAACTGTCTAAAATGTAACTCTTTATCTTATTGGTGGCTAGATTTTGCGAGCATAGTTGAAGGTTTCAACAAAATTTTACTTTTGTTAATGATAATAAAATGTTAAATTTGTTGTAATTCTCAAGGAGGAGTTATGAATCAAGTCAATGATAACAAGCTGAAGAAACAGCTTAGTATAGGGTTATTACTCGCGATTTATGTCGCTGTTCTAGCTTACTTATCTAATTACATCGCGTAATTCAGAAGAAAATTATCGTTATTAAACTGTTATTGAATAATCACACTCGTTCAGTGACGGCAGCTCATCCTTGAGCCACCCTTCTAATGACTACATGTCGTCATACTCTTCAATCGCAGTACCTTCAATAAGATAACCGGTTTGCGCTAAGTCATGGCTGATTGACTCAGTTTTCAGCGTTCCGACCAAATAGATCACATCCCATAACTGCTGTATTGGTGCACCTTTCGGGAACTTCACGTAGATGATTTGGTTCGGTGGCGGCGGTGGCACGTGGATACATGCGCCAAAGTACGGTACCAGCAGAAACTCAGTGATCATATTCTCATCACCTTCCAATGGAATCACAAAGCCAGGAATCTTCACTGTGCTGCCATTCAGCTCTGGGCGAACAGCACCAAGTGTCGATTGTTGAGGTTTGTCCATACTATTGTGGTCAACCATCGGCATACCAAATGAATCTAGCTGAGCACGTTCTGATTCTGGAATCAAATCAATCCATTCAAGTGTTAATACCGATTCGTCATTCTGAGTGGTTTCAGCGTGAGCTGTACTGATAAATGGGAACAGAAGTAGCCCAAGTATCAGTAGGAATTTGCGTTGCATCGTAGGTTCCTATTTTAGATTCGAATCGTCATGCCATCAGACAATGACTGGCGGTAAGCCCTGAAAGCGGGAATAAAGCCGATAATGATTCCGGCAACTTGTACCAGCATAAGCAGTTTCCACTCATGCGGTGTGATTGCGGATATCGATATGTTGATACCATAACTTTGTTGCACAATAGGAGCAACCACTGCGATCAGCGCAAACAGCACTGCAACACCTAGTGTAATGCCAAGGAAGGTTAGTGCACTGGCTTCACTGATCAGTAAACCAAACACATGACGAGGTCTTGCGCCCATCGCACGTAGGATAGCCATCTCTCGACGCCTTTCTTGCAAGCTAGTGAGTAGGCTACTGAGCATACCCAATAATCCGGCGACAACAACAAACCCTGAAACAATCAGTAATGCTTGTTCTGCTACAGCCATCATTCCCCACAATTCGTGAAGCGCAATGCCCGGCATAATGGCGCTTAAAGGTTCTTGGCGGTAGTTATTGATTTCTCGTTGCAGTGCGAAGGTTTGGATCTTCGATTTAAGGCCAACCATCATCGCGGTAATCTGCTTCGGTTGGAAGTCACGTTGCTTTAGCGCTTCAGCATTCGGTGTGTGCCCGAGGTTGGCACCTGATTCCCAGCCAACATGAATTGCTTCGATTGCCTCTAGCGATACGTGTACGGTTTTGTCTACTGGTGTTCCTGTTGGCGCGAGTATTCCCACAATCTTGAAGGGCAGATTATCGTGACGGCTAAACGCAACATCACTGATACCGTGCGCAAGAATGATTTGATCACCTATTTTGTAATCTAGCTTCTTCGCGACGTCGGCACCAATCACTACGTCAAATAGCTGATTAAACTCTTTACCTTGTTGGAAAGTAAGTAATTGCTTACTTCCATAGCGATAGTTTTCAAAGTAACTATGATTTGTACCCATCACACGGAAGCCTTTGTGTGAATCGCCCAATGATATTGGTATCGCCCACTTTACTGCGTTGTGCTGGCTAAATTCTTCATAGCTTTTCCAGTCGATGTTGTTGGTCGCATTACCGATTCTAAATACGGAATAAAGCAGCAGGTTTACCTGACCAGAGCGGCCACCGACGATAAGGTCAGTACCTGAAATCGTATTGGCGAAGCTGCTCTTAGCTTCGGTTCTTACACGTTCCACACCGAGTAATAGAATGACGGATACAGCCACAGTGAGAATAGTTAGAATGGCTGTGGCTTTACGGTTGAGTACGCTTTTTAAGGCTAAGTGAGTAATTACTTTCATACGACAACCTTAGCTTGGTTAACGGTTTTTAAATCTATGGTTCGAGTGAACAACTTTTCTAGTGTTGGATCATGGCTAACAAAGATAAGAGTAGAACCTGCCTGGTTGGCTTGTTCTAACAACAGTTCGATAAAAGCTTCTCGGTTTTCATGATCCAAAGCCGAGGTTGGCTCGTCGGCAATAATGATTTTGGGTTGGCCGATCAAAGCACGAGCGGCAGCAACACGTTGTTGTTGACCGATGCTCAACTCGGTAACGGGCTTGTCCATTAAAGCTTGAGGTAGCTTTAATCGGAGTAACAACTCTCGAGCCGTCTCTTGTAAGCTTTTCTGGCTTTCAGCGACTTGCTGTTTACGAATCTGTGAAAACTGGCAAGGAAGCGTCACGTTATCGATAACTGATAGATAAGGAAGCAGGTTAAATTGTTGGAAAATATAACCAATATGATCGGCTCTGAATTTATCTCTTTGACGAGGTGTAAGCTGAGTGAGGTCTTGATCAAGGATAGAGACTTCTCCTTGCTCAGCTTGGTTGATTCCGGTCAGTAGCCCTAACAAAGTTGATTTTCCACAACCACTTGGCCCTTTAATAAAAAGGTGCTCTTGGGCTTGGATGTGAAGAGAGGGGATCTCTAGCGTTGGTGGTAATTCAGGCTTCCAACGAAAGCTGATATTTTCGAGTTTGACCACAAGTGATGAACTGTCAGAAGACATGCTAGCTCCAATAATTAAAGCGGTGTATCTACTGGACAGTAATTTGAAACATAAATTCCCAGGAACACACCGATTTGAACAGCCAAGTAAGCGATGACTTACCTGGCTGTTTATTTTACGTTTAATCCGATCTAGGAGTGATTAGAATCGGAAACTAATACGCTCTGCGTTAAGCACTTCTTGTACTTGAGCTGTGTCTGTTAGTAGGTTCACCGTCATTTTTTCAGTGTTGCTGAACTTAGAGAACCACTGAGTGCTAACTGTGTCTAGCTTAGCAACATCTGAACATTCATAGTGGTACTCAACAGTGAACTCACCGTGGCCACCTTCTGAGTGATCGTGGCCTTCATGATCGTGCTCAGCGTGGTCATGGTCTTTGTGGTCATCATGATCGTGTTCAGCGTGGTCATGGTCTTTGTGGTCGTCATGATCGTGTTCAGCGTGATCATGGTCTTTGTGGTCGCCATGACCGTGTTCCGCATGGTCATGGCCTTCATGGTCGTCATGACCGCCTTCTAAGGCGTTTGCTACTGACTTGAACTTCAGAGTACAACTCGCATTGTTAAAACTAAACAGCTCTTCTGGCTTGTTTAATTGTGCGATAGCCTGTTCAAACACTTTCTTCTGTTCTGCAGTTTTTGGAGCATGTTCAAACCCAACCACATCTGCGCCTGGAGCTGTTACTTCAACAAGCAATTCTTGCCCATCTTGCGCGATGTTTACTTCAACTTGGCCATGTACGTGTGCATCATGAGAGCGGAATTCTTCGTTAGCTAGAGCATTTGTAGAGACAGTCATGCCGATAACAACGGCTAAAAAAGTAGGTTTCATGTTTTTTCCTGAATAAAGGTTAATTAAAAAGTAGTGGTAATTAAGCGATATTTACAGGAGGTGAGCGTGCCAAATAAGCGAAATATAGCCGCTGTAGTGAAGTTACTGACTCTGTAATAGCGACAGTAAATTCCGAATGTAACTCTGGAATCTGTGGTAGTGAGTGCGCTGTGATGAACTGATTAAGCGAAAACAGCTCACAATGGTGTGAAGTGTGGTGCTCTGGTGCGATATCCACAATGTGTGTTGCGGCTAACACGCTTAACATGAGCATAAGCCCAAGCAAGAAGCCTGTTTTTCGTTTCACATTGTTGGGTGTGTTTTGCCACATCAGGATGATTAACCACAGAATTAAAAAAAGGATACTGTTATAATATAACAATATCCTTTGGTTAGGTCTCGAAAAAGACGCGAATATCTTATTAAAGGCTCGCTTTAATCAACTCAATGACTTGAGTGACTTCTGATTCGTTTAATGCACCTTCTTTTACAAACAAGATTTTACCTTGCTTGTCTTGAACGATAATCGCTGAGCTTTCTTCTTTTAGAGCCCATGTTGACGCAACGGCGCCGTCTTCATCTAGGACCATAGAAGACCATGGAAATTCTTCTTTGCTGCTTTCGGCAGACGACTTAACAAAAGACCCAGTACCCCAAATCGCATCATCTTGGTTGATGATAGTGGTGGTTTGGTAGCTGTCTTCTGAGAATTTCGATGCGGTAATGGCTGCCATCAGTGGTGCGTTGAGCTCTTTAGAGCTGCTGCGGCCAGCGATAGCTTGAACGACGCGAACTTTTCCTAGAAGATCATTGGTTGCCCAAGCTTGATATCCAGTATTTCCGTCGTTTAGAACAATCTCACCATAGTTACTCACATCAACGGCAGGCAGGGTAGCGCC
Organism: Vibrio sp. 10N.247.311.49; assembly: GCF_041467655.1. Classification (NCBI taxonomy): domain Bacteria; kingdom Pseudomonadati; phylum Pseudomonadota; class Gammaproteobacteria; order Vibrionales; family Vibrionaceae; genus Vibrio; species Vibrio sp. 10N.247.311.49. The sequence continues at coordinate 50,313 of NZ_JBFSVA010000022.1, read as the reverse complement.
TACTGATAGGTTGTGAGCATTGGCGAAGAGTGGAGAGGCTGCGGCTAGAAAAGCCAGTAGAGTTTTGTTTTTCATTATATTTTTGTTCCGCTTATTGGTTTGCACAGGAAGTATAATATGAAATTTGAAAAATGCCTCTTTAACTTTTTTATCGTACGACGTAGAAAGAAGTTGCAGGCTTGTTACCAAAAGGTATAATGCATCAATATCAAGATGAACAATAGATTATCTTGCTGTTTGCTAAAGGAATTAGCGATTAAATGTGCTTTGAACAGCGACGCTGTTCAGGTATGTGACTGTAGTACTCAAATGGAATTGAGGTTGTATTATGTTAAGAAAATTTTCTACTTACCGTCCACGTCAGGTGGCGCGTTTCGTTAAAGTCCTGTTCAAAGGCCAATTTGCTATTGAAGGTGTTGGAGAGTTTCGCTTCGACCAAGGCAAGGTGCTACTTCCTGAAGTTTCAGACAAACAAAAGCTCACTATTTTTAAAGAAGTTAACGGCACCATTGCAGCGTTGCCGGTGTAACTGAGCTTTATCGATTTGTCTTGCACCGAATAGATTAACAATGAAAAGGGCTTCCTGATGGAAGCCCTTTTTTAATGCGTGTCGTTCACGATGGTATGTCGAACGGCACTTTATTGTGGAGGGAAGCACACACCTGTTCCACCCAACCCGCAATACCCATTCGGATTTTTAGCTAGGTATTGTTGGTGGTAGGTTTCTGCGAAAAAATATTTTCCAGCAGGCAGAACTTCCGTCGTGATCTCGTTGCCTAAAGATTCAGTCATTGCTCGTTGATATTCACGTTTAGAGTGCTCAGCGATAGATTGTTGTTCTTCACTGAAGGTGTAAATCGCAGAACGGTACTGAGTCCCTAAATCGTTGCCTTGGCGCATCCCTTGAGTTGGGTCATGACGCTCCCAAAAGGTTTCAAGTATTCGAGCTAGAGAGGTTTGTTCACTATCAAATATGACACGAACGACCTCGGTATGGCCGGTTTGCCCAGTACATACTTGTTCATAAGTGGGATTAACTGTGTATCCGCCAGCGTAACCAACGGATGTTGAAATAACGCCATCCAATTGCCAAAACAAACGCTCAGCTCCCCAGAAGCACCCCATACCAAACAGGACTTCTTGTTGAGAGCCCGTGGGTGCATCGAGCAGGTCGGTTTGATTGACGAAATGGCGCTCAGTGATTCGAATTGGGTCAGCATTTCCCGGTAGTGCGGTTGCTGCAGAAACCAGTTGTTGTTTGTTTAGCATGTTATATTCCTTTTCGCATACGTTTACCGCGCTGGCTTTTATTTAACGTGGGTTCATATTAACTGTTGGTCAATATTGAATAAGTCTTTAAATTAGACCGTGTTATTCCAGGATTTATTACAGACTCAATGCCTATTTAGCGGTATTATTTCTTTTCACTTATTAACGTATTGATAACTTCTTCACCAATTAAACATGATAAGAAAAACTTTACCAGTTCTGATTGGCACTCTATTGTCATCGACGCTTGCTTTCGCTGACGTTTCCCTTGAAATCAAAGGGCTAGATGGAGCGCTTGAGGATAATGTTGATGCTTATCTGAGTGCGATCCCTGAAGAAGAGTATTCGGTTTCACTAAGATTCCAATCCCGCTTGGAATCTATGATTAAAGAAGCCCTGAATGCGTTAGGCTACTACCACCCTAAAATCACATTTACTCACTCCGAAGATGATACCGAAATGACCGTTACGGTTGAGCCGGGAGAGCCTGTTGTTATTTATACTTCAGATATCGTTCTAACTGGTGAAGCCAAGGATGACCCAGACTTTTTAGCCTTGATAGCGAAGAGTAGCTTGTCTAAAGGTTCGACTCTGAATCATGGTAATTATGACTCTTTGAAATCGTCGATCCGCAACCTTGGCTTAGCGAAAGGCTACTTCGATGGTGCTTATGATCTTAGTAAGCTAGAAGTCGCTCCTGAATTGAACCGCGCTTATGTTCGTCTTCATTATAACAGTGGTATCCGCTATCACTTTGGTACTACTCAGGTTACTGGTAGCCAGATAGAAGAAGATAAGGTGCAGTCACTTAAACCATTTGAGGATGGCGAACCTTACTCAATCACCAAAGTCGGTGAGTACAACCAAAACCTGTCCAATACGGATTGGTTCTCCTCGGTATTTGTTGAACCAGATTTAAGCCAGTTAGGCGAAGGCCGAGAGATCCCGATGAAGGTTAGCCTTGCTCCGCAAGCTCGTAACCAAATCGAAACGGGTATCGGTGTCTCAACCGACCTTGGCGTAAAAGGCACTCTGAAGTGGAAAAAACCTTGGGTTAATGAACAAGGCCATAGCTTCAATAGCAGCCTGTCGATTTCTAAACCTGAACAGACGATTACCGCTACCTATAAAATCCCTCTGGATGACGTGCTGAACGACTACTATCAAGTTAAGTACGGTATGAAAAACTTGGATAATCGTGATACCAAGAGTTTGGAGTCAAACTTAGCGCTAGAAAGATATTGGCGACTGGATAACGGTTGGCAACGCACGGTCTTCATTCGATACTTGGTCGAAAACTATGAGCAAGGTTTGCAGGATGATTTAGCGCAATTTGTGCTGCCGGGTATCTCTTTCTCACGCACTCGAACGCGAGGCGGTTCGATGCCGATGTGGGGCGATAAACAAACCATTATGGTTGAAGCGGGTGATGATACCTTGTTATCTGAAACTAAGGTTGTTCGTTTTCAAGGTCAAACCGCTTGGATTCGAAGCATTGGCGACAATCACCGAGGCTTAACTCGACTTCAATTTGGCGGCAACTTTGCCGACGAGTTTGATAAGCTATCTCCCTCCCTAAGATTCTTTGCTGGTGGTGACAATAGCATTCGTGGTTATGGTTATGAGTCGATCTCTCCTCGAGATGAAAGTGGCGCACTAACGGGTGCCAAATTCATTGCAACCAGCTCGTTTGAATACCAATACCGCTTGGTTGGAAACTGGTGGGGTGCAGCATTCTACGACATTGGTGATGCATTTAATGACAAACCCGAATGGAAACACGGCACCGGTGTCGGCGTTCGTTGGGCGTCACCTGTTGGTCCAGTGAGTTTAGATTTTGCTTGGGGTCTAGATGCAGAAAAAGGTGATGAGTTCCAGTTACACTTTAGTTTAGGGCCAGAATTATGATCAAAGTGATGGGCAAGTGCATCAAGTGGACGTCGATCTCATTGACGTCTATTTTGCTGTTGTTGATAGCCTTGCTAGGTTTTGTTTTGTTCACCAATCCAGGGTTGAACACTGTGTTGTGGGGCGCTGAAAAAGCGTTGCCACAGCTTAAAGTGGAAAGCACTAAAGGGGCTCTGTTCCCGAGTTTTACGCTTAATAATGTTCAGTTTAAAGATGACAGCCTGCATATCGACACCAAAGTTCAAAAGCTGAACTTGGCTATTAACCCTCGCTGTCTGCTCGACCCTAAGCTGTGTGTCGATCGTTTAGCGATTCAAGGGTTGGACTTCGCATTTACTGAACTGCCTCCGGCCTCTACAGAAGAAACAGAACCGACTCCGCCCGTAACATCGGTAAAAACACCGCTGCCAATCGTAATCAACCGTATCGCTTTATCTGATATCAAGTTGAATATCTTAGGGCATGAAATTGAATGGAGCCTGTTCTCAACGGCTCTGAGCATGCAGGGAGAAACGCTGACGGTATCGCCAACCTTGTTCAATGACCTAAAAATTAAGCTTGCTGAATCGACAGAAGAACCGCAAACAGAAACGGTAGAACCAGAGGCTGCCACTAAAACGGCTATCGAGTTACCTGAAGTCTTAATTCCTTTGCAGGTTGTGTTGGAGCGTTTTGACCTCAACCGTTTCACCTTAGAACAAGAAACACCAATCGTTGTTAATCACCTTGGACTAGAGGCACGCGCGGGTAAACACACGGTTGATGTTTCAACTCTCGAACTCGATATGCCACAAGTAAGCGCAAATCTAACGACGAAGGTTGAGCTTAAAGGTGATTACCCGTTAGAGCTGTCTTTGGATGCGTTAGTGAAAGAAACCGACCTTGCTGGGCAGAAGCTATCCCTGAAAGCGCAAGGTAGCGTAGCTAAACTAAACCTAGATTCCGAGTTTTCTGAATTGATTGAGGCAAAGCTGTCTGGGGATATTCAACCCTTAGAACCGACTCTGCCATTTGACCTTCTTTTAGAGGGCGGACAAGCACAGTGGCCCCTTACCGGAAAAAGCGATTACCAAGCGACAATTGAGCAATTCAAAGCTGATGGCTCACTAGATGGTTTCAATGTTCTTCTTAAAGGTGAAGCCGATGGTAAGGAAATCCCTGAATTAGCCATTGATCTACAGGGTAAAGGCACGACGGAACAAATTGAGCTCGAGCGTCTAAAGCTCAACACGCTAGGCGGTGAGCTTAACGGTGTCGTTAAAGCGAACTGGAAGAGTCTCGTTAACTGGCAAGCTGACGTGACACTCAAAGATATTCAGCCGGGTCTGCAGTGGCCTGAAGCCGAGGGCAACATTAGCGGAAGCATCGTCACCTCGGGTGAGTTGACGGAAGCGGGCGGCTGGGCGATTGAACTGCCTAAATTGGATATTGAAGGGATCTTGCGAGAATACCCTCTGGATATCGAAGGTCAGTTGTCAGCGTCGGATCGCAGCGCGAGCGGTGAACCAAAACTGAAAACCAGTGGTTTGAGCTTAGCTCACGGTGTTAACTCGATTAAGGCTCAGGGTGAGCTTGATAAGAAATGGGACATGGGTGTTGAGATTCACTTCCCTGAGCTTGTAAAAAGCGTCCCTGATTTGAAAGGTAAAGTGATTGGTAACATCCAGCTCAGTGGTCTAACGAAAAAGCCTGAAGTCGATCTCGCTCTAAATGTGGATAAGGTAGATTGGAATAACGAAGCAACACTAGAATCCTTGTCGCTTAATGGTTCTGTGGTTCCTCTGCCATTGCCTGAAGCTCAAGCTGATCTTGAATTAAAAGCTAACAACCTAACCTATCAAGATCAGAGCGTAAAAAGCATTGATCTCACGGTGAGTGGTGGTGAGAAGAAACACACAGTGACACTTGATGTGATATCCGACATCGTGTCTACAAGCTTAGCTATTTCCGGAGAGTTGATTCAAAAGCCTTCTCTTATTTGGTATGGATCGTTAGACAGAGTCAAAATCACCACTCAGCAAGGTCCTTGGGTGTTAGATCAACCTGTCGCGATAAATGCGGATGTTGATAAACAGTTTGCCGATGTTCAAGCGCACTGTTGGAAACAATCGGGTTCGAGCGTGTGTTTGGATGAAGACGTTCGTGTCGGAAAATCGGGTGAGGCCAAGGTAGCCATCAATCAATTCGATTTCGAGCAGATTAAAGCCTTTGTGCCTAAAGAGACGCAATTACAGGGCTTAGTCAATGCGACTGCTCATGCAAAGTGGTCTGAACAAGATGAGCCTGAAGTCACGGTAAGCGTTGATATGCCGAAAGGTCAGGTTGTTCAACAAGTGGGTGAGCCAATCACACTGGGTTGGGAAAGCGTTGCATTGAATGCCCAACTGAAAGACAACAAACTGGATGCCGATTTTAAGTTGGATGTTTCCGACAATGGTGACCTGTCTGGCACGGTGTCGTTACCGGATATTCTTGCCGAAGACAAAATGGTCGATGCGGCAATTAAGCTGACCACGTTCCATCTTGATTTCTTACAACCAATTCTAGGTGAATACAGCTTATTGAAAGCCGACCTTGAGAGTGATCTTCAAGTTAAAGGCTCTCTGATGCACCCTCAAGTCTTTGGTCAATTCTCTGTTGATGGTATTCAAGTCAAAGGCGATGTTACGCCTGTTGATGTGAAAGATGGCCGCATCGACCTCGACTTTGATGGTTATAGTGCAAAACTGGATGCGAATGTCGAAACACCTGATGGTCACCTTGATATTGAGGGAACCGGAGATTGGCAAGATCTTAAAGCATGGCATTCGAACGTTAGAGTTTTCGCTGATGAGTTGATGGTTGATATCCCACCGATGGTTAAGGTGAAGGTCGTACCTGATATGACTATTGATGTCACACCAGATCTGGCGAAAATCACCGGTGATATTGCATTACCATGGGGACGAATTGTTGTTGAAGATTTACCACCGTCAGCGGTTGGCGTCTCTTCTGATCAGGTTATTTTGAATAAAGATCTAGAGCCAGAAAACGAAGATACGATTCCATTCAATGTGATGACCAACATTAATATCTCCATTGGTGATGACTTTAAACTGTCTGCCTTCGGTCTTGAAGGTGATTTGGTCGGTAAGCTCAACGTGGCTCAAAAAGACCAAGGTCCATTTATTACAGGTGAAGTGAACATCGTCGATGGTACTTATCAATCATTCGGGCAAGACCTCTTGATCGAAGAGGGTAAGATCCTAATGAATGGACCACCGGATCAGCCATACGTAGCCATCAACGCGATTCGTAATCCTGATAATACTCAGGATGACGTGACCGCTGGTATTCGAGTGACTGGCCCTGCGACAGAGCCTACCATCGAGATTTATTCTGACCCAGCGATGCCACAAGCGAACGCACTGTCTTATATTTTGCGTGGCCAAGATATCGACGGTGAGTCGAGCGGTTCGATGACAACGACTTTAATCGGTTTGAGTTTAGCGAAGAGTGGTAAGGTTGTTGGTGAAATCGGTGAAGCCTTTGGTGTAAAGGACTTGCAACTGGATACTGCAGGCTCTGGCGATGACTCTCAAGTGACGGTAAGTGGTTACATCCTGCCTGGCTTACAGGTGAAGTATGGTGTGGGTATCTTTAACTCGTTAGGTGAGTTTACCGTTCGTTATAGATTGATGCAGGATCTCTATGTTGAAGCTGTTTCTGGCCTAGACAGTGCTGTGGATCTTCTCTATCAATTTGAGTTCGAGTAGAGCCGTATGGGAGGGCATATGCAGCATCTTGTTTTTGTCTATGGAACCTTGAGGCAAGGTCAGTCCAATCACCATTATTTGCAGGGCTGCGATTTATTAGGGCAGTTTGATACACCTAAGGAATACGCACTTTTTGATTTAGGTGCCTATCCGGCGATGATTTTGGGAAAGAAAAGTGTCGCTGGTGAGGTCTATATCATTAACGACGAAATTTTAGAGTCGCTCGATCGGCTAGAAGATGTTCCTGTTGAGTATCGTCGTGAGCAAATAGAGACTATATTTGGATTAGCATGGGTATATTTGTATCAGCTTGATCTAACAGCTAATAAAGAAATACTTTCGGGTAACTGGTGTCAGCGGAACAATGATTCCTAACTAGTTAATCACCTTACGAGACAACAAAAAGCCAGCACTGAGGTGCTGGCTTTTTAATAGCGTTAGTTTGAGAATGAAATGAGAGGGTTACTCAGGGTTCAGCTCAAGAAACTCTTCTACTTTACGTACCATTTTTGTTGAACCAACGAAGAAAGGCACACGTTGGTGTAGCTCAGTTGGTTTGATATCCATGATACGCTGTGCACCGTCTGATGCAATACCGCCAGCTTGCTCCATAAGGAAAGCAATAGGGTTGCATTCATAAAGCAAACGCAATTTACCTTGAGGGTGGCTCTCTGTACTTGGGTATAAGTAGATGCCGCCTTTTAGCAAGTTACGGTGGAAATCAGACACAAGAGAACCAATGTAACGTGACGTGTAAGGGCGGTTATCGCTTGGCTCGCTTTCCTGACAGTATTTGATGTACTTCTTAACACCGGTTGGGAAGCGGATGTAGTTACCTTCGTTGATCGAGTAGATCTTGCCTTCGTCTGGAATCATCATGTTTTCATGAGATAGACAGAAAGTACCCAGAGATGGATCGTAGGTGAAACCATTTACGCCAGCACCAGTTGTGTATACAAGCATGGTTGAAGAACCGTAAATCACGTAACCCGCGGCTACTTGCTTGTGTCCGGGCTGTAAGAAATCTTCTTGTGTTGGTGGTGTACCGATCGGTGATACTCGACGGTAGATAGAGAAAATTGTACCAACCGATACATTTACATCGATGTTTGATGAGCCATCTAGTGGATCCATCAGTACAACGTATTTTGCGTTTTTGTTGAGCTCTTTATTGAAGGCGACAGCTTCGTCTTCTTCTTCACTTGCAACACCACAAACTTGGTCACGGGCTTCTAGAGCCGCTTTAAATTTGTCGTTCGCGTAAAGGTCTAGCTTTTGCTGCTCTTCACCTTGCACGTTGTCTGTACCAACAGCGCCAGTGATGTCGACTAGGCCAGCCTTGTTGATCTCACGGTTAACAATTTTTGCAGCAAGTCGAATAGACGACAAAAGGGATGATAGATCACCGCTTGCATGGGGGAAGTCACTCTGTTTCTCAACAATGAACTCACCAAGGGTGCGCATCTCAGACATGTTATTTCCTTAAACTTCTCTCAATATTAGGGGGGATTTGAGCACTGTAGATTCGGCCTCTTGAGTGGGCTTTATTCATCTAGACGCTTACCTAAATTCTAAAGGTTAGATCTTTTTAATGGTAATGAACTAAGCGACACAGATCTCACTTACTATGTCGACTCAATTTGTTTTGCATTGCCGCTCGCTTTTAATCGCCATTTAATGATAATGAGTGCAAGCCGTTTTAATTAGGCACTGTTTATTTAGCCAAGCGTTTGGAAGCAATTTATGCATATTCATATCTTAGGAATTTGTGGCACCTTCATGGGTGGTGCTGCGGTATTGGCTCGTCAATTAGGTCACAAGGTTACGGGTAGTGACGCGAATGTTTACCCACCAATGAGCACCTTGTTGGAATCACAAGGGATTGAAATTATTGAAGGGTTCGACCCTAGCCAATTAGAACCAAGGCCAGATCTCGTGGTTATCGGTAACGCAATGAGCCGCGGTAATCCGTGTGTTGAGTATGTGTTGGATAACAACCTTAGATACACCTCTGGTCCTCAGTGGTTGCAAGAGTTCTTACTGCATGACCGTTGGGTGTTAGCGGTATCGGGAACGCACGGTAAGACCACGACATCAAGCATGTTGGCTTGGATCTTGGAAGACTGTGGCTATGCACCGGGCTTCTTAGTTGGCGGAGTGTTGGGTAACTTTGGTATCTCTGCTCGCCTTGGTGAAAGCATGTTCTTCGTGGTAGAAGCCGACGAATACGACAGTGCTTTTTTCGATAAACGATCTAAGTTCGTTCATTACCACCCAAGAACCTTAGTGATGAATAACCTAGAGTTTGATCATGCGGACATCTTTGACGATCTTGAAGCGATTAAGCGACAATTTCATCATTTGGTGCGTACTGTGCCAAGCAATGGTCGCATTTTCTCACCTAAGCAAGACAGCGCTATTGAAGATGTTCTAGCTCGCGGTTGCTGGAGTGAAACTGAATCGAGTGGCGAGCAAGGCGACTGGGATGCCAAGAAACTGGTCAAAGATGGCTCTCAATTTGAGGTTTACTTCCAAAATGAATGTGTTGGAACCGTAAATTGGGATTTAGTGGGCGACCACAACGTAAATAATGCTTTGATGGCGATTGCAGCTGCACGTCATGTGGGCGTGACACCTGACCTTGCTTGTGAATCACTAGCTACCTTTATTAATACTAAGCGCCGTTTGGAGTTTAAAGGCGAGGTGGCAGGTGTGTCTGTTTATGACGATTTTGCTCATCATCCAACGGCGATTGAACTTACGCTCGGGGGATTACGTAATAAGGTCGACACTAAGAAAATCATTGCCGTTTTAGAGCCTCGTTCTGCCACCATGAAACGTGGTGTGCACAAAGAAATACTGGCTGATTCGTTGAAGCAGGCGGATTCTACCTACTTATTCCAACCGGATAACATTGATTGGTCAGTTCAAGATGTTGCAGACGCTTGTCACCAACCGGCACACGTGAGTGATGACATGGATGCATTCGTTGCTAAAATTGTCTCAGAGGCACAAGCTGGCGACCAAATTTTGGTAATGAGTAATGGTGGCTTTGGTGGCATTCATCAAAAACTGTTGGATGGATTGGCACTCAAAGGCTAACGGCATCCACGACCTTATAATTTGAAGTAATTGAGAACATGACAAAACACGATAAAGCGATAACCCTTGCTTTCACTGGCGCATCTGGTGCGCCTTATGGCCTGCGTTTACTTGAATGCCTTTTGGCAGCCGACTATCAGGTCTACTTGCTGATTTCATCGGCAGCGCGAGTGGTATTGGCGACCGAGCATGAACTTAAGTTACCTGCTGGGCCAGATGCGGCGAAACAAGCTTTGGTTAAACATCTTGGCTGCGACCCTGAAAAGCTGGTGGTGTGTGGCAAAGATGATTGGTTCTCGCCGGTTGCCTCTGGTTCAGCAGCACCTAAACAGATGGTCGTTTGTCCATGTTCAGCGGGAAGCTTGGCTTCGATTGCTCATGGTCTATCAGATAACCTGATTGAGCGAGCAGCAGACGTAGTCATGAAAGAGCGAGGCCAATTGTTGTTGGTGGTTCGCGAGACGCCATTTTCGACGCTTCATCTCGAGAACATGCACAAACTTTCGACCATGGGCGTAACGATCATGCCTGCAGCTCCGGGTTTTTATCATCAACCCAAGTCAATTGAAGATCTGGTCGACTTTATGGTGGCGCGTATTCTAGATCACCTTGGTATCGAACAAGGTTTAGTGCCACGTTGGGGTTACGATCAACGTAATTGATCCAAACTTGATAGCTTATTGTTAAAAATCAAATTACAATTCTGAACACTCATCGGGGAGCGAACCATTCAAATAATGAATGCGAGCTGAGATCAAGCAGGTGCTTGGGACCCGTAAACCTGAACCAGATAATGCTGGCGTAGGAATTGAGTTAGGAACAACCTCTACCGTTCTCCTCCCTCAAACCTGTGCCGCTCAGACCATGGAGAGCGTCCAGTGAAATTCACATTAACTACCCTTGCTGTTACTACAGCTATTTCTTTTTCTGCCTTTGCTGCAGACAACACTTTGACTGTATACACCTATGACTCTTTTGCTGCGGATTGGGGCCCTCGTCCTGCCGTTGAAAAAGCATTCGAAGAGAAGTGTGGTTGTGATGTGAATTTTGTCGCTCTAGAAGATGGCGTGTCTATTCTGAACCGTTTACGTCTTGAGGGCGGCAACAGCAAAGCCGATATCTTGCTAGGTCTCGACAACAACCTGATGGCTGAAGCGAAAGCGACGGGCTTATTGGCTGAGCATAATGTTGATACGTCATCGGTAACGCTTCCTAATGGTTGGAACGACAGCACTTTTGTACCCTATGACTTTGGCTACTTTGCTTTTGTTTACAATAAAGAGAAACTGGAAAACCCGCCGAAGAGCTTGAAAGAACTGGTTGAGCAGCGTGATGAACTTAAGGTCATCTACCAAGATCCACGTACATCAACACCAGGCCAAGGCATGATGCTTTGGATGAAATCAGTATACGGTGATGAAGCGACAGCAGCATGGAAGAAGCTTGCTCAGAAAACAGTGACTGTAACCAAAGGCTGGTCTGAAGCTTACTCTATGTTCCTAGAAGGCGAGTCGGATTTAGTGTTGTCTTATACAACGTCTCCGGCTTACCACATTATTGCTGAAAGCGATTCTAAGTATGCAGCAGCAAGCTTCGAAGAAGGGCATTACACTCAAGTGGAAGTGGCCGCTAAGGTTAAAGGCAGCAAGAACGAAAAGCTTGCTGATGAGTTTATGGCGTTTATCCTAAGTGATGAATTCCAATCGGCGATGCCAACAGGCAACTGGATGTACCCAGTGACCGATATTGAGCTTCCAAAAGGGTTCGAGCAACTTACGGTTCCTCAGAAAGCGCTAAGCTTTACGCCCGAAGAAATTGCAGCTAAGCGTAAGCCATGGATTCGTGAATGGCAGAGTGCACTTACTTTTTAATTTGCTTTTAAAAAATTAGCTTTCTAACTTTCTGTATTTAAAGGTTTGTTCGATGTTAACTGAGCGAATCATTTACGGTAAAAAATCAATCTATGATAAAGAAAACACCTAAGGTTGGGATTTGGGTAGCGATACTCATTACCGCCTTCGTGGTTTCAGCAGTTGGGGCATTGCTTAGCAATGCCCCTTCTCTTGATATCAGCCAAGTATGGTCCGATCCCTACTATTGGCATGTAACGAAATTCAGTTTTTATCAGGCGACACTCTCAACGGTGCTGAGTGTTGGCTTTGCTATACCTATTGCTCATGCGCTGTGTCGTAGACAATTTTTTGGACGCGCTTTGTTGTTAAGGCTGTTCGCGTCGACCTTAGTCCTGCCAGTGTTAGTGGGTGTATTTGGCTTACTTGCGATCTATGGCAATAGTGGTTGGTTAGCTAAGTTTTTGGCGAACTTCGATATTGAATTGCCATTTTCCATATACGGATTGAATGGTATTTTGCTGGCGCACGTTTTCTTCAACTTGCCTTATGCCAGTCGCTTACTTCTGCAAGCGTTAGATACCGTGCCTGCCGAGCAACACAAGCTTTGTGCTCACTTGGGTATGAGTCATTGGAACAAATTCAGATGGGTTGAATGGCCTCGCTTAAGGCAGCAATTACCACATGTGTGTGGCTTAGTCTTCATGTTGTGTTTTACCAGCTTTGCTACCGTGATGGCGCTAGGCGGTGGACCTAAATCAACCACTATCGAGCTCGCTATTTATCAGGCGATTAAATTCGACTTTGACCTTCAAGCTGGTGCCTTGCTCGCGATATGGCAAATGCTGCTGTGTGGTGTGCTAGCGGTGAGCATTCAACGCCTATCGAAGCCTATTTCAGTGACGGCCAGTCAGCTGTCGGAAGAGAAATATTTGGTTAAGGACAGCTGGTGGTCAAAAGCTTGGGATAGCTTTTGGATCATCATAGTCTCAATGCTGGTATTGCCGCCATTAGCTATGGTTATCGTCAGTGGAATTAACTCACAGGCATTAACCGTACTCAGCAGCGAGCCGTTTTGGGCGGCGTTAATGACCTCGGTTAAAGTCGCGTCATTAGCAAGTGTTATCGCAGTTGGTATTGGTATCGCCATACTGCTGACTAGCCGAGCATGGCGTTTACAGAACAAGAATTTTCGAGCCGATAAAATCGAGCTGATTGGCACTATTATCTTAGTGACTCCGGGGCTGGTGATCAGTACGGGTATCTTCTTATTACTGCGTTCATTCACCGATGTATTCAGTTTAGCTTTCTTTGTCGTGATTGCCGTCAACAGTTTAATGGCGCTGCCTTACGTAATTAAAACCTTGGCTCAACCTATGCTGCACCTGTCTCAGCAGTATCAGTATGTGTGTGCGAGTTTAGGGATGACTGGCTTCACTCGATTCAGGCTCGTGGAATGGCGCGCATTGCGTAAGCCGATGGCGCAAGCCTTCTCGATCAGCTTTATGTTGGCGATGGGTGATTTAAGCGCGATTGCTTTGTTTGGTAGCCAAGATTTTAGAACTCTGCCTTTGTACCTATTCCAATTGTTAGGCAGCTATCAAATGGAAGCGGCGGCGGTAGTTTCTGTGAGCTTACTGTTATTGAGTGTCGGCAGCTTTAGCTTAATAGAATTCTTATTTACTCGAAGATCTAAGCTCGATGCTAAAGAATTAAGGAACCGATGATGTTAGTGATGAAAGATGTGGATTACCACTATCACAGAGAGTTGTTTAGCTTTGATTTTCAAGCTGAGCAGGGCGATATTGTTGCGCTTATGGGGCCGAGTGGTGCGGGTAAGTCTACACTGTTGGCGCTAGTTGCTGGTTTCATCGAGCCTACATCGGGTGAGATATCAGTGGCTGGGCAGTCGCTTATTGGTAAAGAAGCACATCAGCGTCCGTTGGCGATGTTGTTTCAAGAGCACAACCTGTTTGCTCACCTTACGGTGCGAGAAAATATTGGTTTAGGTCTGCATCCAGGTTTAAAGCTTACTGCAACCCAAAAGCTCAAAGTTGAGCAAGCAGCCGCACAAGTAGGTGTTGCAGAGTATTTGGATAGATTGCCTGAGCACTTATCCGGTGGTCAACGCCAGCGTGTCGCGTTAGCGCGTTGTTTTGTTCAGCCACATGACATTTGGCTGCTTGATGAACCTTTCTCTGCGCTTGACCCTTTGCTTCGCGAAGAGATGCTTAGCTTAGTGAAGCGATTAGCGGCAGAGCGAAATATTACGGTCTTGATGGTGACTCACCATTTAGGTGACGCACGCAGTATCGCGAATAAGTTTGTGTTTGTGGCGCTAGGTCAGGTGTTGGTTGAAGACTCGATAGAGGCACTGACGGCGGATCATCCACAGGTAGAATTAAGCTCATTTGTTAAAGCGGGTGAGTGACGACTCATCACTTTTGTTTAATCTCTCTGATATTGAGTACGTAGAAAACAAAAAGACCTAGCATGCGCTAGGTCTTTTATTCACTCTATGAGTAAAGCGAGATAACGATTAGTCTTCTAGCTTTAGCTCTTTTAAGATTTGGAAGATCTCACGAGAAGACTTTGCAGGCTTGTTCGCTGATTTCTCTTTGTTAGCTTGGCGAGCTAGCTGACGAAGACGCTGACGGTCTGCTTCAGGGTACATTTCCATTACTTCTGAAATAGCCGCATCACCTTCAGCAACAACACGATCACGCAGTTGCTCAAGCTTGTGTAGCTCAGCTGTTGCTTGTGAGTGTTTGTTACGTACTTTATCCAAAGCCGCTTGAATTGGCTCAGGATCGACATTGCGCATTACTTTACCAATGTATTGAAGTTGACGACGCTTCGCTTCATTTTTAAAGCGTTGTGCATCTTTAATCGCTTGTGCCAAATCTTCAGACAGCGGAAATTTGTCTAATACAGAAGGCTTTAGACCAACAAGCTCTTCTCCCAGCTTTTGCAGGGCATCCATGTCGGTTTTCATTTCTGTCTTACTTACCCAGATGATTTCTTCTTCTGGTTCCCATGGGGCTTTTTGGTTTTTGCGAGCCATCTTTTCTGCCTATGTCACTATCTCAAACGAATATATTGCCTATTTTAGCAAGAATCTTGGGGAGAAAGCGAAATTCTTGTTATCCTACGTAATATTGACCTAAAAAATTAGAATAGATATGGATGTAAAACAGCAAGTCGCCCAGCAAAGAGTTGAGCTAGAAGCCGCAGTAGCTAAAGCGTTGGATATGGCATCAGTGAGTGCAGACGCAGCTGAGGTCGCTATTACTAAGTCAACGGGTTTAAGTGTTTCAACACGTATGTGTGAAGTGGAAAACGTTGAATTTAATAGTGATGGTGCGCTAGGTATTACTGTTTATCGCGGCCAGAAAAAAGGCAGCGCATCTACATCTGATCTGAGTGAAAAGGCTATTGCTCAAACAGTCGCGGCTGCGCTTGATATCGCTCAGTACACGTCTGAAGACCCATTTGCAGGTCCTGCAGCAAAAGAATACATGGTAAAAGAAATTCCAGACTTGGATCTTTTTCACCCTGATGAACCAAACCCTGACTATGCCGCTGAGATTGCGATTGCTGCTGAGAAGCAAGCGTTAGCTTATAGCGACAAGATCAAACAGAGTGATGGCGCAAGCTACGATAGCCACTATGGCGTTAAGGTTTATGGTAACAGCCATGGCTTACTAGCAAGCTACGCTTCAAGTCGCCATAGCACGAGCTGCTGCGTGATTGGGCAAGGCGCTAACGGTGAAATGGAACGTGACTACAGCTACACCGTTGCACGTCACCGTGACGAGCTGTGGACGCCTGAGCGTGTAGGTCAAGAAGCTGCAGAAAAGACCATTAGCCGTTTGGATGCGAAAAAGCTACCAACAGGCCAGTACCCAATTATGTTCGCTAATGATGTGGCAACTGGCTTGATTGGTCACCTTGTTATGGCGATCAGTGGCGGTAACCTTTACCGCAAGTCGTCATTCCTATTGGATCATCTCGGTCAGAAAATCCTACCTGACTGGTTTAACATTTCTGAGCGACCACATATCTTGCGTGGTTTGGCTTCAAGCCCATTCGATAGCGAAGGTGTGTTCACTCAAGATCGTGAAATCATCACTGACGGTGTGCTAGCAACTTACCTACTAACGAGCTATGCCGCACGTAAGATGGATATGACGCCAACCGGTCATGCTGGTGGTATTCATAACTGGTTCGTTAAATCGACCGGTCAAAACTTTGAGCAGATGCTAAAAGAGTTGGGTACTGGCTTCCTAGTCACTGAAGTGATGGGCCAAGGCGTAAACACCGTAACGGGTGATTATTCACGTGGCGCTGCAGGTTTCTGGGTTGAAAACGGAGAGATCCAATACCCAGTATCAGAAGTAACAATCGCAGGTAACCTAAAAGACATGTTTACTCAGATTGTTGCTGTGGGTAACGACGTAGAAACACGTTCGCAAATTCAAACGGGTTCTATCCTGCTTGAGTCGATGAAAGTCGCGGGTGAGTAATTCAATTAAAGCGAATCTGATGAATTAAAAAAGGGAGCCGTGGCTCCCTTTTTGTTTTCTGTATTTCGCCAAAAATTGGCTAACTGCTTATGCTAACTAGATCAGTATGGTCGCTAAGCCTAGGAACACCGATAGGCCAATAACATCGGTTACTGTGGTCAGTGCCATACCGCCAGCAAGGGCTGGATCGATATTCATCTTCTTCAACATCACTGGGATAGTTACACCAGCAATACCTGCGACAATCAAGTTGGTCATCATCGCCGCTGAGATGATGCCTCCCAGTATCCAGTTACCTTTCCAAGCCACCACGATACCACCAATGATAACGGCCCATAGAACGCCGTTTAGGAAGCCGATGGCTGCCTCTTTGAGTAGCAGTTCGCGTTTGTTACTGTCACCGATATGACCGAGTGCCAAACCACGAATCACCAGAGCAACGGTTTGGTTACCCGCAACACCCCCCATCGAAGGCACGATAGTCATCAGAACCGCAATCGCTGCCATTTGATCGAGCGTTGCTTCAAACATGTTTGATACAGATGCTGCCGCCAGTGCTGCGAGTACGTTAGCACCAAGCCACACACTACGACGACGAGCAGATTTTACGACCGGTGCGAAGGTATCTTCGTCATCGTCCATACCCGCCATACTCATCATTGAGTGTTCGGCATCTTCACGGATAACATCAACCACGTCATCGATGGTGATACGACCAACAAGGTGCTGGTTACTATCGATGACAGGCGCAGAAACCCAGTTACGACGTTCAAACAGGCTCGCGATATCTGACGCACTGGTTTCTACCGCGATCGCTTCGTCGGCATCATCCATCACTTCTGAAACAGGGACATCAGGTTGAGTCGTTACTAGCGTGGTAAGTGATAGGTTACCGATAAGACGTTCTTCTTCATCAATAACATACAGAGCATCAGTTGCATCCGGCAGTTCGCCACGCATACGCATGTAGCGCAATACAACGTCAACATCGACATCACCACGAATCGTGATTACGTCGGTGTTCATGATCGCACCCGCTGAATCTTCAGGGTACGACAGGGCAGTTTCAACTAATGCACGATCGACGGAGTCCATTTGAGAAAGGACTTCGCGAGAAACATCGTCGGGTAGGCTTCGAAGTACGTACGCGACGTCATCGGTTTCCATACCTTCGGTTGCTTCTGCCAAGGTCTCAGGTGCCATTTTCGACACAAGAGCATCTTTGACGTCTTCGTTTAGTTCATCAAGAATTTCACCGTAGTCTTCAGGATCGGTGAGTTGCCAGAGTACGTCACGACTTTTGCGAGGGGAGGCTTCTAAAAGGTGTGCAATATCTTCAGGCTCCATGTCCTGAAGTTGTCGGCGTACGTGAACAAATCGGCCGTTTTCTAGGGCTTCGCTGACTTCTTGGAGGGTTTGGTGAGCTTGGTCGAATTCTAATTGCTCTGCCATATTTTCCTCCTATCTCATTATTCTAACAATGGTTGGAATAGTAACTTAATTCTGGGGCTTATTTAAATCATAAACTTAGATAGAACTAAGATTTAATATTGGTTGGTTCGTTGTTTGAGTCTTAGGCGTTGTGAGTGAAGCGTTTTCGCTACTCACCCTCATCAAACTTGTCTTCAATGAGATGACAGACGGCATCCAGTGCTTGCTGTGAATCGGTACCTGCAGCTTGAATCGTAATATGTTGCCCTTGCGCTGATTCCAGCATAAGTAACCCCATTACGCTGTCTGCTGTTGCTGTTTTATCTTCTTCGCTATGGATAGTGATGGTTGCATCAAAGCTTTGTGCAAGCTCAACCAACTTTACGGCTGCTCTAGCGTGAAGACCCAAGCGATTTTGGATCAGTACAGTTCGAGTTAATTCCATGGTTAGCCCTGTTGGTGCTTCTCTAGGGAGGCGTGTCTGATTTGAACTTGATGGCCAAGTTGCTCAAAGTACTCACCAATTTTCTGGGTTAGATAAACCGAACGGTGTTTGCCGCCAGTACAGCCAATCGCGACCGTTAGGTAACTGCGATTGTTCTTCTCTAACATTGGTAACCACTGTTCAACAAAGCCTTGGATCTGTTGCTTGAGTTCCAGAACTTCTGAGTGTTCTTCTAGAAAGGAGTGAATTGGTGCATCTAGCCCGGTTAGTGGTCGTAGTGCAGGTTCCCAGTGAGGGTTCGGCAAAAAGCGAACATCAAACACGTAGTCGGCATCACTTGGCAAGCCATACTTAAAACCGAAAGATTGAAAGACGATGATCAGCTCTTGCTTCTCTTTGCCTTCAACTTTAAATCGAACCTTTTCACTCAATTCGTAGAGGTTGCAGTCACTGCTGTCGATCACAATGCTGGCGTGCTCTGCGAGAGGTGTCAGAAGTGTCTTCTCTAAATCAATCGCTTGCTCAAGAGATAGCTTTTCTTGGCCAATTGATAAAGGGTGGATTCTGCGGGTTTCGCTGTAGCGCTTAAGGAGTGTCTGCTTGCTGGCATCGAGGAACAATACATCAACATCGATGTTTGTAGCTGACTCGAGTTGCTCGAGCGTGTCGGTGACTAACTGAGGCTCTTTCGGTAGGTTACGTATATCAATACTTACCGCAACGTTTTGGTTGCTTTCGCGTACCGATTCGACAAAGTTGTTGAGCAGGTTTACTGGTAGATTATCGACACAGTAATACCCCAAGTCTTCTAGGACTCGTAACGCAACACTTTTACCGGCCCCTGATTGGCCACTAACCACGATTAATCGCATGTTATTGCTCGCAAGTTGGCACTTGAATCATGATGTCGTAAAGCTCTTGATCGCTCTGAGCATTACGCAGCTGTTTAAGAGTCTGCTTGTCGTTTAGTCGTTCTGCCATACAAGAAAGGGTTTTTAGATGCTCTTTGCATTGTTCGCTAGGAACAAGCAGGGCAAATAGTAGGTCGACAGGACGATTATCAATCGCATCAAATTCGATAGGATCTTGGCATTGCAGTAATACAGCTATCGCTTTATCACTGACATTCATACGAGCATGGGGAATCGCGATACCATTACCAATACCGGTACTGCCCATCTTCTCACGGCTCAACATACACTCAAATAGCTCTGTTGAATCTTGACCGCAGCTCTCAGCTGCTATCTGGCTGATGAGCTCAAGGGCTCTTTTTTTGCTTGTGCATTGGACTGCACTTTTGGTGCAGTCCAATGAAAGTACTTCGCTTAATTGCATGTTAGTGACTACTTAGCTTTTCTTTGTGCTTGTTGAGTTGGCGGACGAGTTTATAAACCAATGAATCAATCGCGGCATACATGCTTTCATCTGTTGCTGTCGCATGGATTTCCCCCTGATTTATATGCAGGGTAGCTTCTGCGATTTGATTGATTTTCTCAACTTTTAAAACAACCTGAACGCTATTGATATGATCAAAGAAGCGCTCAAGTTTGTCGAATTTGGTGTGAACATAGTCTTGCATTGAATCGGTAAGATCAACGTGATGGCCTTGAATATTGATTTGCATAGACTTTCCTTTTCAGTTGGTTGCCTGATCATAGTTGCTAAGTAACTAGCGACTAAATGAGCTTATAGCAGGCGTTTACGCTGACTCGATGGGGCAATGCCCAGAGACTCACGGTATTTCGCTATGGTACGTCTAGCTACCTGAATTCCTTGGTCAGCCAGTAAAGCAGCAATCTTACTATCACTTAGAGGCTTCGCGGTATTTTCCGCTGCGACAAGCTTCTTGATGAGTGCGCGAATTGCTGTAGATGAACATTCACCGCCATTGTCAGTGCTGACATGGCTTGAGAAAAAGTATTTGAGCTCGAAGATGCCACGTGGCGTATGCATGAATTTTTGAGTCGTCACACGAGAGATCGTGGATTCGTGCATATCAACAGCTAACGCAACATCATTAAGAACCATTGGCTTCATCGCTTCTTCGCCATGTTCGAAGAAATCACGCTGATGTTCAACAATGCATCGCGCAACTTTGAGTAGCGTCTCATTTCGGCTCTCTAGGCTTTTAATTAACCACTTTGCTTCTTGCAAATTTGAGCGGATGTATTGATTGTCGGCGCTGTTGCCTTTACTGCCCAGATCAGCGTACTGCTGATTCACTTTCAACTTAGGCACGCTATCAGGGTTAATGGTCACTAACCATTTGCCAAGGTCTTTGAAGACAGATACATCTGGAACCACATACTCAGTTTCATCCGGAGTAATCTTACTGCCAGGACGAGGGTCCAGCTGTTGAATCAGTTGCAAAACTTCACGTAGTTCTGCTTCTTTCAACTTGGTCTCTTTGATAACCAGTTTGTAATCGCGATTGCCGAGTTGGTCGATATGGCTAGTAAGTACTAACTTAGCTTCGTTAAGCCAAGGCGTATCTTGGGGAAAGGTTGCCAGTTGCAGTAACAAGCAATCTTGCAGGTTGACTGAACCGACACCTAGCGGATCAAACTGCTGAATTCGTTTACGTACCGCTTCAATTTCATCAAGCTCGATCTCTTCATTGTCGAAGTTTTCAAGGATGTCTTCACAAGTTACAGTGAGGTAGCCGTAGTCGTCGATGGCATCGATTAATGCAAAAGCGATGCTTCGGTCGGTGTCAGTGAATGGCGTTAAGTCGAGTTGCCAAAGTAGGTAATCGTGCAGGCTTTGAGTGGTTTCGCCTTGATAAACCGGCATGTCGTCATCAATCGCAATACCCGTGTTACCGGTGTTCGCGCTGTAGACGTCTTCCCAAGTTGTGTCGATTTCTAGTTCGTTGCCAATCTCTGATTTTTCGATTAAGTCTGAGCTATCAGGTAAGTCTTGCTCTGTGGCTTCAACAGTTTCTTTTTCGTCACTGCTAGGTTTTTCTTCCGATGTTGGCGTATCTTCATTGCCTTCTTCGACATCGAGTAGTGGGTTAGATTCAAGTGCTTCTTGAATCTCTTGCTGCAAATCTAAAGTAGACAATTGCAACAAACGAATCGCTTGCTGCAATTGAGGAGTCATTGCTAACTGTTGGCCTAGCTTAAGTTGTAATGAGGGTTTCATTCAGTGTGACTTACCTAGTTATTATTCTTAGAACTCTCGATACTCTCTATATAATCATAGACGGAATTGTTCGCCTAGATAAACTTGTTTAACTTGTTCGTTATTGAGAACATCTTCAGGAGTACCCTCAGCGATCAGGTGTCCTTGGCTTACGATGTAAGCTTTTTCACACACGTCTAATGTTTCACGAACGTTGTGGTCGGTAATCAAAACGCCCAAGCCGCGATCACGCAGGTGAACAATGATTTTTTTGATATCGATTACTGAGATCGGGTCAACACCGGCGAATGGTTCATCCAATAGAATGAACTGCGGGTTTGCTGCTAGTGCACGAGCAATCTCTACACGACGACGCTCACCACCCGACAGAGCCATACCATTGCTGGTGCGGATATGTTGGATGTGGAACTCTTCTAGCAGGTCTTCCAGCTTATCTTGGCGTTGTTCGTTGGTCATTTCATCACGGGTTTGTAAAACCGCCATGATGTTGTTCTCTACGGACAACTTACGGAAAATCGATGCTTCTTGAGGCAGGTAACCGATACCAAGACGAGAGCGGCTGTGCATTGGTAAGATACTGATGTCTCGGTCATCAATGCTGATGGTACCTTCATCACGCGCCACCAAACCAACAATCATATAGAAAGATGTGGTTTTACCTGCACCGTTAGGCCCAAGCAGACCGACGATCTGGCCTGACTCTACCTGTAAGCTTACATCGGTAACAACCTTACGTTTACTGTAGGTTTTCGCTAGGTTTTTTGCTTTAAGAACAGCCATCGTTACTTATTCACTTCCGTTGGTTGTAAAACCGTTGACACTCGTTTGTTTTCACCACTGTCAGCGACTAATTTCTGAGAACCGATCTGGTAAGTGATCTTAGAACCGCGAATGATGCTGCCATCTTGAGATAACATCGCATTCTTAGTCATGATCAGTCGGTCGGCAACAAGCTGGTAGTGCAGGTCGTCAGCTTCACCGTAGAGTGTCTTACCGTCGTCAGTAAGCTGAGAGAAGGTTGCTGGCTTACCGAAGCCTTGAATTTCTTCAATCTCACCGTTTACGGCGTTACGAGTAACAATAACCTTATCGGCATTGATATTGATGCTGCCTTGTTTAAGGTTCACATCACCAAGGAAAGTCACTTGGTTACTTTTCATATCCAATTGCTGGCTGTCTGAGTCAATGTAGACAGGTTGCTCACTATCCGAAGACAGAGCATAGACATTAGGTGCCGCAAGGGTCAAAGCGAATAAACTAAGGTGTAAGAGTTTCATATCTACCTTGAACAGAATTAAAGAGGGTTGCATTGTTGGTACCGAAGTTACCTTTCATTGCTTGTCCCTCAGTTTCAAAAAATGTACCGATCATATGGACCGGAGTCTCTGAATAAAAATCTCGGCTAGGCAGCTCAACAACCATTTTATCTGTGGTCATTGTATCGAAGCTGGCTTCTGGCAACAGGTTCTTTGCCACGACGTTGTCATAAAACGTGACAACTTGATTCTCATCCATAATCGCGCGATCAGCGGTGACTTGCCATTCAATCGTGTGCCCTTCACGGAATACCGAAAGAACTGGGTTTTGAAAGTGCGTATCGCCAACTACTGAGTAGTGTTCTAAATACGTCGATTCAACCTGATAGCTGCGAATACCGCTTTCGTCGTAGCTAATGTTGTTCAGGCTTTTGCCACTAAACGCGGGCAGCTCCAAATTTGGAGCCACTTGTATCGTTGATGTTTGCTCTTTGTCGTACAAGTAATAGGTCGACCAAGAGGCAATAAATATGAGTATTAAATAGATAATACGAGTAAAACTCATATGCTTAAACCTTTATGCACGTCGAGTTCATTTCTTGCTTGTAAAATAAGGTCACAGACTTCACGTACCGCGCCATGACCACCGTTAATGGTTGTCACGTAGTTTGCACGCTTTGCAAGTAGCGGGTGCCCATCTGCCACACAGACCTTCAAGCCAACTTTTTCCATTACAGGCCAGTCAATCAGATCGTCTCCGATGTAACCTGTATTTTCAGGGTTTACAGAAAGCTTATCGCAAATATCTTGGTATGCCTTAACTTTATCGTCTTGACCTTGATAAATCAGCTTAATGCCTAGAGCGGTCATACGATTCTCAACAATTTGAGATTTGCGACCCGTGATGATCGCGATTTCAATGCCTGCGTTCATCAGTGATTTGATACCGTAACCGTCACGAGTGTGGAAGGTTTTCAGCTCTTCACCGTTGTTGCCCATGTAGATGCGACCATCAGAGAAGACACCATCGACATCGCAAATCAGCAGTTTGATCTCTTTTGCAATTGCAAATACATCTGAATTAACAGTGCCGTATAGAGTTTCGACTGTCTGTGTCATTACATTACTCCTGCTTTCAGTAAGTCATGCATGTTTAACGCTCCGACTAATTTACCTTCTTGGCATAACATCAGGCCATTGATGCTCTTCGCTTGCATCAAGTTTAAGCCCTCAACCGCGAGCATGTTTGGCTCGGCTACCGTCGGGTTTAGCGTCATCACATCACCGATCTGCGTGTTATGGATATCAACGCGTTTGTCTAAGATACGGCGTAAATCACCATCGGTAAAAATACCGGCCATTTGGCCATCTTCACCAACGATTGCTGTCATGCCTAAGCCTTTCTGAGATATCTCTAGTAGAGCGTCTCTTACTAGTGCGTCGGGTGCTACAACAGGAAGTGAATCGCCTGTGTGCATGATGTCGTCGAGCTTCAACAGCAACTGACGACCTAAAGCGCCACCAGGATGAGACAGGGCAAAGTCTTGAGCGGTGAAGCCTCGAGCCTGCAAAAGTGCAACGGCTAATGCATCACCCATGACCAAAGTCGCCGTGGTGCTTGTTGTTGGTGCTAAGCCCAGCGGACAAGCTTCTTCCGGTACTGAAATTTGTAAATGGATATCAGACAGGGTTGCCATGTTTGATGCTGGCTTGCCTGTCATGCTGATGATCTTGATGCTCAGACGCTTTAACACAGGAAATAGGCTGAGGATTTCTCCCGATTCGCCGGAGTTGGATATTGCAATCACAATATCACCAGGTTCGATCATGCCTAAGTCGCCATGCGCCGCTTCGCCTGGGTGAACAAAGAAAGCCGATGTCCCGGTACTTGCCAATGTTGCTGCGATTTTGTTGCCAATGTGGCCTGATTTACCCATGCCCATCACAACGACTTTGCCTTTGTTGTTCAGGATAAGGTCGCAAGCTTTACAAAAATCATCATTAAAATATTGGTCTAATTGAGTGAGACCTGCAACTTCGGTTTCCAAAACTTGTTTTGCAACGCTGCGGTAATCAAATGGCTGAGACATCAAATACTCCAAGTACGGGAAGTTAAATCAACAATTAAGCCGACATGTTCATTAATAGGTAACTTTGGTAGGCCACGAACGTCACAATTAACACGCCGCCTTCAATACGATTCACACTACGAGATTTTCCTAGTGCCATCACAACAAGTAGTAGCGATACGCCTAGCATTACCCAGAAGTCACGACCCATAGCGAACTCGCTCAAGATCGAAGGGTTTAGGATGCCCGGGATACCCATAACAGCAAGGATGTTGAATACGTTTGAACCAATGATATTACCTACAGCCATATCATCTTCACCCTTCATAACGCCGGCTAGTGATGCTGCAAGTTCAGGAAGGCTAGTACCAACAGCAATGATGGTTAAACCAATGACAAGGTCGCTCATGCCGAAGAACTTCGCGATGATCACAGCGTTATCTACCAGCATATCAGCAGCTAAAGGTAGGACGATTAGACCAATCACGACCCACATTGCAGCCTTAGGGTTACTTACGCCTTCAGGGATCTCTGATTCTTGCTCATCAAGGAAAGCATCGCCGTTCTTTTTCTCGCTGCGGCTGATTTGCAACATAGCAAACAAAAACGCGGCAAAAAGAACAAACAACAACACGCCTTCATAGAAGCCTAAATGGTTATCCCACAATAGGGCGCCCGCTAGCAGAGTGACACCGATCATTAATGGTAGTTCACGACGAATCACGCCTGAGCTAATCGATAACGGCTTGATAAGGGCTGTAATACCTAAAATCAGCGCGATGTTGGCGATGTTAGAGCCCAGTACGTTGCCTACAGCTGTATCTGTTTTGCCATCAAGGGCTGCTGTCGCAGAAACCATCATTTCAGGAGCCGAAGACCCCATTGCTAAGATCGTCATACCGATAACTAGTGGTGAAATACCGAAGTTGCGAGCAAGAGCAGCGGCACCGTAAACCAGCTTATCTGCACTCCACACCAAAAAACCTAGACCGATAATAAGAAACGCAATCGCTTCAAGCATGATGATTCCTAAAAAATTAATAAAAACGGAGAATTAACCGCTAATTTTGACCTGTTGCTAGATAAAAGGGAAGTCACTCGGCAAATTAATTACCAGTTAGCAGGCAAGAAAGAGAGATCAATAGATAATTTCCTAATGCTTTCAAATCCCTGCATAGATTCCTGTTTAATATGAATTAATTGAACAGTGCTTTTAATTCTAAAGTAGACTCATTATTATTGCAGCCATAATTGGCGTTTTTTAAAGCAAGGAAACAACAAAAATATGTTGAACACTGAGCTTGTGAAAGTTAAGAACCTCAGCTTCTCACGCGGTGACCGCGTTATCTTTGATGACATCAGTTTAGAGGTGCCTCAAGGCAAGATAACCGCCATCATGGGGCCGTCTGGGATCGGCAAAACGACTTTACTGCGTTTGATCGGTGGGCAACTGCCGCCAGATGAAGGCGAAGTTTGGTTTGATGGTGACAATATCCCTGCATTATCACGTCGAAAGCTATATCAAGCACGTAAGAAAATGAGCATGCTATTCCAATCGGGTGCGCTTTTTACGGATCTCAATGTCTTTGATAATGTGGCGTTTCCGCTGCGAGAGCACACTGAACTTAATGAAAAATTCATTCGTACCATCGTATTACTTAAGCTTGAAGCGGTAGGATTACGTGGTGCTGCGCAATTGATGCCGAGTGAGTTGTCTGGCGGAATGGCTAGGCGTGCCGCACTGGCGCGCGCAATCGCACTGGATCCAGAACTTATCATGTACGATGAGCCGTTTGTTGGCCAAGATCCCATCACCATGGGCGTATTGGTTGAATTGATACGAAATCTCAATCAAGCCTTGGGCTTAACCTCGATTGTTGTTTCTCACGATGTGCCAGAGGTGATGAGTATTGCTGATTGGGTTTACCTCATGGCAGATAGCAAGATTATTGCCGCTGGAACACCTGATGAGTTGTACAACAATAGCGATCCGAGAGTGCAGCAATTTTTGCAAGGCGAAGCCGATGGTCCAGTACCATTTAGATTCCCTGCGAAGAGCTTAGAAAAGGATTTGTTTTAATATGATTGTTAAAACTATTGCGGGTGTCGGTAAGCGTACACTTGCGAGCTGTGAGTCATTTGGTCGAGCAAGCCTGATGTTATTTGGGGCTTTGTTTGGCATCCCGCGACTAAAAAACTTCCCCTTATTAGTAAAACAACTTTATAGCGTTGGCGTTCAGTCATTGGCTATTATTTTAGTTTCGGGTCTGTTTATCGGCATGGTGCTCAGCCTGCAGGGCTATGTCGTGTTAATTGACTACGGCGCTGAGGGAAACCTTGGTCAAATGGTCGCGCTTTCACTGTTGCGTGAGTTGGGGCCTGTGGTGACTGCGTTATTATTTGCAGGTCGAGCCGGTTCAGCACTCACGGCAGAGATTGGGTTAATGAAGGCAACAGAGCAGATCTCAAGCCTTGAGATGATGGCCGTTGACCCTCTTAAACGCATTATTGCACCACGTCTTTGGGCCGGGCTTATCTCAATGCCATTGCTTGCTATGATTTTTATGGCGGTAGGTATTTGGGGCGGTCAACTGGTTGGTGTTGATTGGAAAGGCATTGATCACGGCAGTTTCTGGTCTGCGATGCAGTCTTCAGTAGAACTTGGCCGAGATATTGGTAACAGCATGATCAAATGCATGGTCTTCGCTATCACCGTAACTTGGATCGCACTTTTCAATGGTTATGACGCAGTACCGACTTCAGAAGGTATCAGTCAGGCAACCACACGCACTGTAGTGCACTCTTCTCTAGCGGTACTAGGGCTAGATTTTGTTCTTACCGCATTGATGTTTGGGAATTAATCATGCAACAAACTCGAAAATTAGAATTATGGGTCGGCACCTTTGTTATTGCCGGAATTTGCGCAATCTTAATCATGATCTTTCAAGTCGCTGACGTAAAAGGCATAGGTTCGAACCATACTTACAATCTAAAAGCGACCTTTGACAACATTGGCAGCCTAAAAGTTCGTTCTCCAGTGAAAGTGGGTGGCGTCGTTGTTGGACGAGTTAAAAGCATTGAGCTTGATACCGAGAGCTACCTTCCTGTCGTTGAACTGTCTATTGACGGGAAGTACTCACAATTTCCAGATACCTCTAGTGCTCAAATTTTAACATCTGGCTTAATTGGTGAGCAGTACATTAGTCTGGTTCCAGGCTTCATTTTTGATGATGAAGAGATGTTGGTCGATGGTGATTCAATTGAAGACACTAAGTCAGCATTGGTACTAGAAGATTTGATTGGCCAAGTGCTGTATAGCGTTGGTGGTTCTAATGACAGCGAAGCTAAGGAATAAGATAATGTTGAAAACTATTAGTTATTTAAAAGCTATTGGTTACTTGAAATCAATGTTTATGGCGGCAATGGCGTTGCTTATTTCTACCCAAGCCTTTGCTGCAGAATCGATTGACCGTACTCAGCCTTACCAGATGATGACTCAAGTTGCCGAAGTGGCATTTGAGCGTTTGAAGAGTGAACAAGACAACATCCACCAAGATCCAGAGTTATTGAAGGTCATCGTGGAAGAAGAGTTGATGCCTTATGTGAATGCACAATATGCAGCTCTTAAGTTACTTGGACCAAACTTGAAAGGCGCGGATAGAAAAGACGTGGGCGTGTTTATCGATTCATTCCGTAAATACCTTGTTTCTTCTTATGCCCAAGTGCTGACTCAATACACAGATCAGACGATTGAATTTGGTCCAGAACCAAAAATCAAAGCGGATAGCCGCATTACCAGTATCAAGGTCGACATCATCGATACGCCGCGACCAAACATTAAGCTTGAATTTAAGCTTCGCAAAGACAAGAAATCTGGCGAGTGGAAAGCATTTGATATGGTTGCCGAAGGTATTAGCTTGTTGTCGAGCAAGCAATCGGAGTGGAATACTAAGATTCGTCAAGAAGGCATCTTACAAGTTGCAGACGAACTAGAGAAATTAGCCGCACAACCGATTCGTTTTGAGAGTAACAAATAATGAGCCATTCTCAATGGCAAGCACTAAGCTCTAAAGAGTATCAACTGTTCGGTGATTTAGACCGAGACAGTGTCCCTGCAATCTGGCGTATATTGGAAAAGTGGCAAACGACGGAATCGAGCGTTGAAATTGACCTTAGCCATATAAATCGAGTCGATTCAGCAGGAATGGTGATGCTAATTCACTTATTAGAGCATGCAAAAAATCAAAACTGTCATATAATGCTCAGTTTCGTGCCAGAACAATTACGAACGTTGTTCCAATTGAGCAATATCCAGCCAATGATGGCAGAACACATAAAAAATTAGGCAGGAGCTATTTGTGGACAGCACAAAAGTACAAGAATTATTAGCAGAAGCACTGAACCTTCAGGAAATTTTCGTGAAAGGGGAAGGCAGTCATTACGAAGTTGTTGCGGTTGATCCATGTTTTGACGGCATGAATCGAGTTAAGAAGCAGCAACTAATCTACGGCCCACTAATGGAATACATTCAACGCAATGACATCCATGCTCTTTCTATTAAGGCTTTCACGCCGGAAGAGTGGGAACGTGATAAGAAACTGATGTCACTTTAAGGTTTATGATGGAAAAGTTTCGAGTTATTGGATCGGATAAGCCGCTAAGCGGTGAAGTGACGATCTCAGGCGCAAAAAATGCAGCGCTACCTATCTTATTTGCTTCAATTCTTGCTGAAGAGCCAGTGGAAGTAAGTAACGTTCCTCACCTACGTGACATCGATACTACGATGGAACTGCTTAAGCGTTTAGGCGCAAAAGTATCGCGTAATGGTAGTGTTCATGTTGATGGCAGCGAAATTAATGAATTTTGTGCGCCTTACGATTTAGTGAAAACAATGCGTGCTTCTATCTGGGCTTTAGGTCCTCTAGTCGCTCGTTTTGGTGAAGGCCAAGTGTCACTTCCAGGCGGTTGTGCAATTGGTGCTCGACCTGTTGATCTGCATATCCACGGCCTAGAGCAACTAGGTGCGACCATTAAGTTGGAAGATGGTTATGTGAAAGCAAGTGTTGATGGCCGTCTGAAAGGCGCGCACATCGTGATGGATAAAGTAAGTGTGGGTGCCACCATTACTATCATGTGTGCAGCAACGCTAGCGGAAGGAACAACAGTACTCGATAACTCAGCGCGTGAGCCTGAGATTGTTGATACGGCTGACTTCCTAAACAAACTGGGTGCTAAAATTTCTGGCGCAGGTACAGATACGATTACTATCGAAGGCGTTGAACGTCTTGGTGGTGGCCAACACTCTGTGGTTGCTGACCGTATTGAAACAGGTACTTTTCTGGTTGCTGCTGCTGTTTCTGGCGGTAAAGTGGTTTGTCGCAACACCAACGCTCATCTTCTTGAAGCTGCCTTAGCGAAGCTTGAAGAAGCGGGTGCGAAGGTTGAAACGGGCGAAGACTGGATCAGTCTTGATATGACGGGTCGTGAACTGAAAGCGGTGAAAATCGTAACGGCACCTCACCCTGGTTTCCCAACCGACATGCAAGCACAGTTTACTCTGCTTAACATGATGGCGAAGGGCAGTGGTGTTATCACTGAGACTATCTTTGAAAACCGTTTTATGCACATTCCTGAGTTACAGCGAATGGGTGCAAAAGCGGAAATCGAAGGTAACACGGCTATCTGTGGTGAAACGGAAAAACTGAGCGGAGCTCAAGTAATGGCAACGGACCTTCGCGCATCTGCGAGCCTTGTTATTGCTGGCTGTATTGCTCAAGGTGAAACCATCGTTGACCGTATTTATCACATCGATCGTGGCTACGATAAGATTGAAGATAAATTGTCAGCCTTAGGCGCAAACATTACACGATTTAGTGAGTCGAACTAACCTAGGTTAGTGGATTCATGAATCAGTAAGATGAAAACATAAAAGTCGGAACCTTGGTTTCGGCTTTTTTATAGTTGTATTTACCGCGAGTAAATCTATTGCTCATTTTTGCGCGAATAGATGAATCAACTTGGCGGTCGGTGAGGAACAAAATGATAGCAATATTACGTATTTTCGCAGTGGCGATATTTGCGATTCTTATGTTTGTATTTGGTTGTGGTTACTGCCTATTAAGTCCACGCAACCCGAAACACGTATTTACCTTTGGCCGTTATTTCGGTCGCATGTCGAAGATCTTCGGCATGAAGTTAGAGCTTCGCATCCCAGAAGATGCCTACTCTCGCGGCCAACATGTTTATGTGGCGAACCACCAAAACAGCTGGGATCTATTCACGATTTCATCAGCGGTAACGCCAAAAGTGGTAACTGTTGGTAAGAAAAGCCTAGTGTGGATGCCTCTATTTGGTCAGCTTTACTGGTTGACGGGTAACATCCTAATTGACCGTGCTAACCGTAGCAAAGCGGTAGGTACGATTGATCAGGTCGTGACGAGTCTAAAAGAGAGCGATGTTTCAGTTTGGATGTTCCCTGAAGGCACTCGTTCTCGTGGCCGTGGTCTGCTGCCATTCAAAACAGGTGCATTCCATGCTGCGATTGGTGCTGGCTTGCCTATCATCCCTATCGTGTGTAGCTCAACAGGTGGCGTGAAGCTAAACCGTTGGAACAATGGTCACGTGATTGTTGAAATGCTGCCACCAATCAGCACTGAAGGCTACGACAAGTCTAATGTTCGTGAACTGGCTAACCTAGCTCGTGAGCAGATGGCTGCGAAACTTGAAGAGTTAGACAAAGAAGTGGTTGAGCTTAATAAAAAGTAATTATCTAAGCGAAACGATGAACAATAAAAAAGGTTGCCAACGGGGCAACCTTTTTTGTATCTAATAAACACTCAGCATTACGCTAAGTCGTTTATCCGAAGGTGTTTAATCTAGAGATTAAAAGCTATTTGCGAACCGCAATAGCTTCGATCTCGATACCTACATCTTTTGGTAGACGAGCTACTTCAACACATGAACGTGCAGGGTAGTTTGCAACGCCGTGCTCATCGAAGAATTTGCCGTAAACCTCGTTTACTGTGCCGAAGTCGTTTAGGTCTTTAACGAATACCGTTAGTTTTACGATGTCTTTTACAGTCAGGCCTGAAGCTTCAACAACCGCTTGAACGTTGTCTAGAGATTGGCGAGCTTGCTCTGCGATATCAGCAGATACTTCACCAGTTGCTGGGTTTACTGGGATTTGACCAGAAGTCAGTACCATGTTGCCAAGGTCAACGCCTTGTACGTATGGGCCGATTGCAGCTGGAGCAGATTCTGTGTGAAGTACTTTAGTCATTGGTTTATTCCATCAGTTATTAGATAAAAATCAATTTTCAGTGTGCCTTCAAACTTTGGCTAGGTAAAGCGCAAAATACCCCGTATAGGCGAGGTATTTGATAGTTTTTACATTCGGTCTTCTTTGCCGTATGACGTTATCTTTCTGTCACGATCTCGCGAGAGAAGACTTTTTCGCAATACTTACACTTCAATCGAATATCTTCTTTCTTTTCAAAGATCTTAAAGCTGCTTTCAACCGGTTCATTGTGAGTAATACAGTTAGTATTTGGACACTCGAACACATCGTTGATTTGCTCAGGAAGTTCTAGTGGTAGCTTCTTAACTACTTCGTAATCTTCTATTTGGTTCACTGTTGCATGAGGCGCATAAAGTGCCAGCTTGCTCGCCTGTTCTTCTGTGATAAACACATTCTCAATCTTGAGCAGGTCTTTTCCGCCTAGTGCAGAAGACGGCAGATTTAGGCCAATCGTCACGCGCTGATGAGAATTGTGCATGTCGAACAGTTTTAGAACCTTGATCCCGATATTGGCTGGGATATGGTCGATAACAGTACCGTTTCTGATTGCTTCAACTTTTAATTGAGTCTCTTTAGACATTATATATCTCCTCTACAGCGTTTCGTTAAGAACAAGGGCTAGCAATGCTTCACGGGCGTAAACACCATTCTCTGCTTGCTGGAAGTAGTAAGCGTAAGGTGTTTTATCGACATCGACAGTAATTTCATCAACGCGAGGAAGAGGGTGCAGAACCTTCAGGTTATCGCGTGCATTTTCCAGCATCGAAGCGGTCAGGATGTATGCGGATTTTATGTGCGCGTATTCTGACTCATCGAAGCGCTCTTTTTGAACTCGAGTCATGTACAAGACATCTAGTTCAGGAATCACATCTTCCATGTCCGTCAATAGTTGGTACTTGATGCCCGCTTCATCAAGCTCTTCGCAAATGTAGTCTGGCATCGCTAGTGCTTCTGGAGCCACGAAGTAGAAACAGATGTTGTCGAATTTTGCTAGTGCTTGAGTCAACGAGTGAACCGTACGGCCGTACTTAAGGTCACCAACGAATGCAACGTTTAGGTTGTCGAGGCGGCCTTGTGTCTCAGCTATAGAGAATAGGTCTAATAACGTTTGTGTTGGGTGTTGGTTTGCGCCGTCACCTGCGTTAATAACAGGAACACCGTTTGAGAACTCAGAAGCCAGACGCGCTGCGCCTTCTTGAGGGTGACGCATCACGTAAGCGTCAACGTATGAAGAGATAACCTGTACCGAGTCCGCTAGCGTTTCGCCTTTCTTTGCCAAAGAAGTGTTACCACCACTGTCGAAACCAATCACATCACCACCGATGCGTTGAATCGCAGTTTCAAAAGAGAGACGAGTTCGCGTAGAAGGTTCGAAGAAGCAGCTGGCAACAACTTTGTTCTTGATGAGTTCTGGGTTTGGCTCAGCCTTTAGCTGACCTGCCGTTTGAACAATTAATTCTAGCTCTTCACGAGAAAGCTCTGGAATTGAGATGATGTGCTTTTGATAGAGCGAATTCGCCATGATCTTCTTCCCCACAATAATGTATTGGCCATAAAAAAGCCCCCCATAATGGGAGGCTTTAAAAAAGTGCTGAAAAGCAGAATAGACGGCCTGGTAAGCATCTTAGCTTACGAGCAATATTTGGTGTTTTCACAATATTACTATGTGTTATCACAATATTGGTTGACGTCATTTTCACTACTCTCAGACAAATTGCCGAGAATTATACGCTTTCAATTTGTGAGCGCAAGCGATTACATCAAGCTTTTGTTTACTTTCATTATTGTCTATTGACCAAGCGTCGCGACCATCACCGCCTTGATGGTGTGCATGCGATTTTCAGCTTCATCAAATACAATCGAGTAGTCAGATTCAAACACTTCGTCAGTCACTTCCAAGCCGTTCATTCCATACTTGTCAGAGACTTGCTGACCAATCACAGTTTCATTGTTGTGGAAAGCGGGTAGGCAGTGCATGAACTTCACTTGAGGGTTACCAGTTAGCTTAATGACATCCATATTCACTTGGTATGGTTTCATTACCGCCACACGTTCGTCCCAAGCTTCAGGGGCTTCGCCCATCGAAACCCAAACATCGGTGTATAGGTAATCACAACCTTTCACGCCTTCAGCAACGTCTTCAGTTAACGTGATTTTTGCGCCAGTGTTTTGCGCAATGGTTTGGCACTCTTCAACAAGCTGCTCTTCTGGCCAGAATGCTTTAGGCGCGACAAGGCGAATATCCATGCCCATCTTCGCGGCTCCGACTAACAGAGAGTTACCCATGTTATTGCGTGCATCGCCTAGATAAGCAAAGCTGATTTGGTGTAGATGCTTCCCGCGGCCATGCTCAAGCATAGTGAGGAAATCAGCCAAGATCTGAGTAGGGTGGAACTCATCGGTTAAGCCATTCCAAACCGGCACGCCCGCATAAGCGCCTAAGTCTTCAACGATACTCTGACCAAAGCCACGATACTCGATGCCATCGTACATGCGTCCCAATACACGCGCCGTATCTTTCATTGATTCTTTTTGACCAATCTGAGAACCAGAAGGGCCAAGGTAAGAGACTTGAGCACCTTGATCAAAGGCGGCCACTTCAAACGCACATCGTGTTCGAGTTGATGCTTTCTCGAAGATCAAAGCAATGTTTTTGCCGTTGAGTTTCTTCTGCTCAGTGCCTGCATACTTAGCTTTTTTTAGGTCAGCAGACAGGTCGAGTAAAAACTGAATCTCTTTAGGAGTAAAGTCGAGAAGTTTTAGAAAGTTACGATTGCGAAGATTAAAGGCCATCTCTCGCTCCTTGCGTATATAGAATCAATGAAGAACTTAGTTAAACATAAAAATGCTATATTTGTGAATATTTATTTTATCAATTTGATAAAAAAGGCCAGTAAATGAATACTGGCCTAGATAAGACTATTGAGTCTGTTTAACTGAGCTCTTTGACTTAGATACCGTCTCTTTCGATAGGGCAACTCATACAGCGCGCGCCGCCACGACCACGGCCTAGCTCGTTGCCAGGAATCGTTAGAACTTCGATACCCGCTTTGTCGTATTTCTCATTGGTGTAAACATTACGTTCATAACCAATCACGGTACCTGGTTTCACTGTCAGTACGTTGTTTGCGTCATTCCACTGTTCACGCTCAGCTTCGTAGTTATCACCGCCGGTTGTGATGATCTTCAGTTGATTAAGGCCTAGCGCGCCTTCAATCGCTGACAGGTAGTTTTCAGCTTTCTCGACACGCATTTCGCCATTTTCTTTTGGCGTTAAGCGCCAAGTGTCTAGGTCTTTACGCACGATCTCTGGATAGACAGAGAACGTGTCGATATCCATGTGTGTCATCACCGTATCAAGGTGCATACAAGAGCGGTGTTTTGGTAGATCGATCGCAATCACTTCGCTCGCTTGGCCTGATCTAAATAAGCTAGCCGCTAGGTTTTCGACACCTTGTGGTTTAGTACGCTCTGAAATACCAACCAGTACCGCACCTTTACCGATAACCAGTACGTCACCGCCTTCAATGTTAGCGTTGTCGTAGTGAAGGTCTTCATCACCAAAGTACTTAATGAAATCTTGGCCTGCGAACACTGGGTGCCAGCGGTAGATAGCACGCAGGTGGTTCGTTTCACGTTGACGTGCAGGCTTCATCATCGGGTTAAGCGATACACCGCCATAAACCCAGCAAGAAGTATCTCGCGTAAATAGGTGGTTAGGCAGTGGCTCGATAACGAAATCGAGTGGTCGATGCATTTTAGGCAGCATCGATGATGATTTGATAGGAAGCTCAGAGTAGGCCAAGCCACCGAGTAAGATCGTTGCTAGATGCTCATTATCCATTTGAGCAAGGTAGTTTCTTAAGTCACGGGCGAAAGTCGGCCCATAACGGAAATCTGAGATTTGAGTATTCAGCAACCACTCACGAGCCTGAGATACGGCAAGCGTTTCTACTAGCAGGTCATGCAGCAGTAGTACTTCTACGTCTTGGCTGCGCAGCGTTTCTGCAAAGGCATCATGTTCTTCACCAGCGGCTTCAACGGCAAGTACATCATCAAATAGAAGATCATGACAGTTTGAAGGGGTGAGGTGGGTGAGTGCTCTTTCAGGTCTATTTAGGAGAACTCGTCTCAATTGACCGACTTCGGAGCCAACGTACAGCTTACTCATTTTGCATCCTTACTATTAATCCAGCGTCTATTTATGACAAGCTTGTCCGTAATATGCAAGTTTTGTAGATTGAGTTAATACAAGGTATTTGGGTAATAATTGGTCATAAAACCTGTGATTTTTAAGTTTATACAGATTAAATTCCAACTAACTGGCTATCGAATGGAACAACGTTTTTGAGGATCTATGCTCAATTCGTGGCTTGTTAGAATTGAATTTTGCTTATTAATCGTGATTTTTTATTCACTATTATGCACTTTTTGATAACAAGCTGAGGATTTATGCACCCCAAAAGCGGTTTAGCGTATGCACCTAACGTGACTAATCACGCAAGTTTTATTCAATAAGCCCTAAAGTGGCCACAAAAACGAAATGCTAAAATACGGCGCAGTTAATAAAATGTTGAAAATTTGTTTCTGTGATTTTGATTTCACTTTTGAATTGATATTGGCGCTGCGATCTCGCGATAAACTTACCTTTCTAGGCCTGATCTGGGTGGCTTTTCTGGACGATCCGTGCCATATTTCGTGGCAATCAAATTTGATCTTTTCATAGTCAACACTCTGGAGCAGACACATGTCTCACGAAGATGAATATCTATCAGTAGCGGAATTAATTGAATTTCAAAAGGAAGAGACTCGCGACATCATTACAGCATTAATTGAAGATGGTAGCGATCCTGAAGCTCTATACGATATCGAGCATCACCTATTTGCTGAAGATTTCGATGTGCTTGAGAAAGCGGTTGTTGAAGCATTCAAAATGGGCTTTGAAGTGCTTGAAGCTGAAGAGACAGAAGACGAAGATGGCAATAAGCTACTTTGTTGTGATGCAACGATGCAATGTACTCTGAATGCAGAAGCGATTGATGAGCAAGTTGAGAAGCTTGTAAACCTTGCAGAGAAGTTTGACATTATCTACGACGGTTGGGGCACTTACTACGAAGGTGAAGATGCTATCTACCCAGACGAAGATGATGAAGGCGAAGAGTAATTCTTTCCCAATTTTAAAAAATGCCAGCCTCGAGCTGGCATTTTTTTACCCTCAGAAAAATAAATGTCTTTATATGCATTCATTCATTATAATGCGGTCAAAATTGATCTAGCTCAAGGAATGATATGCGGTTGCTTCTCGATGGTCTTTGGCAAATTTCGCCACTGACGGATCTCTCTATCCCACAAGATGACATCACCTTTCCGGCTCCGTTAAGCTCAAAGCTCCCTGATAGCTTGAGTGAAAGTCAAATTGCAGAGCAAGAGTGGCACCTGATGCACGACATCGAAGTGGATGACGCTATGTTAGCGTGTCCATTTGTTGAGTTAGTGATGGCTGGAGTCGATTATTTTGCTGAAGTTCGACTTAATGGTGTGGCTGTTTTTGATTGTGATGGTAGCCAAGCTGAATACCGTAAAGATATCCGTCCTTATATGCAGTCCGGCCGAAACCGTTTCGAGATCCTTTTCCTTGAAGAAGAGGAGAGCCTATTGCTTGAAGAAGACATGGATGACTCTGTATCTTCACAGGCTATCGCTAAATCTGATTCACGCATCGGGATTTGGCAAGCGCCATACCTGCAGTTCGTTCGAAACGTCAAGCTAGAGCAAGTTGTCACAGAGCAGATCTGGCACCACGGTGGTGGCTGTGAGTTTAAAGTGGATGTTATCTATCAAACGCTAAAGGCGGGGTTAGTATCGGCATCCATCAAGTTTAATGGTATGACTCTCGTGATGCCGATTGATGTACGCGCTGAACATACTGGCGTCGTGTTCCAGGTCGAAGCTCCTATCATTTTTGATATTGAGAATCCTAACCCCAAGTATCTATACCCATTAGAAGTGGTACTTGATGGGCAAGAAGAGAGTTCTTTTGTTGCCTTGAACCCAACTTCTTGCGTCAGTAACTTTCTACGTTAACTCCGTATATTTTAGCGTTATCTTCTTTCGCTATAGCGGCGCATTCTGCTTATAACGACTTGGCCATGACAACCTCACAAGCGTCGTGGCCTGTTTCTCCCCAAGCTGACTCAAGATGCTCAAACCCAAGCTTCTCATAGAGTTTGACCGCAGCACCCAAGCACTTCGTCGTTTCTAAATACATGTGTTGATACCCAAGTTGCTTGGCTTGCTTTAAGCTCAAAGCGACAATTCGCTTGGCTAGGCCATGCCCTCGAGTTTGCGGTAAGAAGTACATCTTTTGTAGCTCACACACATTGGGTTTACCTGCTAGAGGGGCAAAGCCACCGCCTCCGACGATCTTTCCGTTGTGTTCGATAACCCAGTACATTGCATTCGCTTGGCTATAGACAGAGTACATATCATCGAGTGTTGGGTCGGCTACGCCATAACCTTTATCTTCTGTGAGTCCATGCTCAGCCGAAACTTGGCGAATGATTTGTGCGATGCTTGGGTTGTCTTGCGGTGTAATGGGTCTAAGGGTGAACTCAGCAATTTGTTCCATGATCTGCCTATGAAAGGGTCACTAATATGTGACCCAATATATGGTGACTAAGCATGTTGGTGCAAACAGAATTGTTGTTGTGCCATTTGGTCGCCTGATTTACGTAACCAGACTTTCTCGTGGAAGTAGTAAGCAACGGTATTTAAAGTTGGCTCTAGCAAAGCCATCACGCCGCCTATGAAAGCATCTCCAGTCAACAAGTAGACAACGGTAAAGGCAACACTAAAGTGGATGGTAGCAAAGCTTGCTGTTTTTAATTTGGTCATCCACTGGCGAGCTTTAAGAGCTGGAACTTGAGCCCACGCCTTTTCATGAAAATAGAAGGCAACAGTATTCACAGAGGGCTCAATCATAGCGATTAAGCTACCAATTAAGATGTCGCCTGTTAGTACATAAGCGACACTAAATGCGATAGTAAAATGTAATGCAGCAAAGGTTAGTGTCTTTTTCATGATAATTACTCAGTCGTTGTGTTGTTTTGATAGGTCTATTATTGAGAATTATTATCATTAAGTATAATGGGAAGTAGAGATTAATTTGATAGATGAAACCTATCAATCAGTGCGGCTAGAGTGAGAAGCATTGGAATATTG
Organism: Vibrio sp. 10N.247.311.49; assembly: GCF_041467655.1. Lineage (NCBI taxonomy): Bacteria > Pseudomonadati > Pseudomonadota > Gammaproteobacteria > Vibrionales > Vibrionaceae > Vibrio > Vibrio sp. 10N.247.311.49. The sequence goes on along the minus strand of NZ_JBFSVA010000022.1, from coordinate 11,037 downwards.
GAATCAGGGACATAAAAAAAGGCTGGTCACCAAGACCAACCTTTCTATTTAGACCGAGAAGTTTGAAGCCTTCTCGTTCACTCGGTTTTAAAGCGCAGCGATTGTCGCTTTTTGCTCTTCAAGCTTAACAAGAGTTTCCTTGTAGCCTTCAAGCTTTTCACGCTCTTTCGCGATAACTGCTTCTGGTGCTTTAGCAACGAAACCTTCGTTACCTAGCTTACCTTCGATACGTTTAATCTCGCTGTGAGTCTTAGCGACTTCTTTATCTAGACGAGCAAGCTCTGCATCTTTGTCGATAAGACCCGCCATTGGGATCATCAACTCAGATTTGCCAACCAGTTTAGTTGCACAAGCAGGAGTCTCTTCACCATCAGCTAGAACTTTAATATCGTCTAGCTTAGCTAGAGAAGTAAGAACGATCTTGTTCGCTTCGATACGAGCGGCATCTTTCTCATCAGCAACCTTGATCATTACTTCTAAGCCTTGGCTTGGTGCAATGTCGTATTCCGCACGTAGGTTACGGATAGCAGTGATGAAAGTCTTAACCCATTCGATGTCGTCAACGATCTCAGCATTGAAGTTAGCTTCATTAAACTGAGGAAGCGCTTGAGTCATGATTGTCTCGCCTTCAACGCCGTCTACTAGCGGCTTAACGCTCTGCCAGATAGATTCAGTGATGTAAGGAAGAACAGGGTGAGCAAGACGCAGAGTCTTCTCAAGAACCGTGATAAGCGTGTAACGAGTCGCTTGTTGTTGAGCTTCAGTACCTTTCCAAAGAACAGGTTTAGTTAGCTCTAAGTACCAGTCACAGAATTGGTTCCAGATGAATTCGTAAAGCGTGTTTGCTGCCATGTCTAGACGGTAGTTGTCTAGGTGAGCATTAAACTCTTTCACTGCAACTTCAAACTGAGACTCAATCCACTTATCGGCTAGAGAGAATTCCATGTTTGCACGGTCTTCTACAGACAGTGACATGCCACAGTCGTGCTCTTCTGTGTTCATCAGTACGTAACGGCTTGCGTTCCATAGCTTGTTACAGAAGTTACGGTAACCTTCAAGACGCTTCATGTCCCAGTTGATGTCACGGCCAGTTGAAGCCATAGCAGCAAGAGTGAAACGCAGTGCGTCAGTACCGTAGGGTTCGATACCGTTTTCGAATGTTTTACGTGTGTTCTTTTCGATCTTAGCAGCCAGTTTAGGTTGCATCATGTTGCCACAACGCTTCTCTACTAGCTCTTCAAGGCCGATGCCGTCAATCATGTCGATTGGGTCAAGTACGTTACCTTTCGACTTAGACATCTTATCGCCGTTTTCATCACGGATAAGACCTGTCATGTAAACAGTTTTGAAAGGTACTTGAGCCTTGCCATCTTCGTCTTTCACGAAGTGCATGGTCATCATGATCATACGAGCAACCCAGAAGAAGATAATATCAAAACCAGATACTAGTACTTCAGATGGGTGGAATGTTTTCAGTGCTTCAGTATCTTCAGGCCAGCCTTGTGTGCCGAACGTCCAAAGTGCAGAAGAGAACCAAGTATCCAGTACGTCGTCGTCTTGCTTAAGCACAACAACAGGCGCTAGGTTGTTCTTTTCACGAACTTCTTCTTCAGTGCGACCTACGTAAACTTTACCATCGTTGTCGTACCATGCTGGGATACGGTGGCCCCACCAAAGTTGACGAGAGATACACCAGTCTTGCACGTCACGCATCCACGCGAAGTACATGTTTTCGTACTGCTTAGGTACGAATTGGATTTGACCATCTTCAACCGCTTTAACTGCAGGTTCTGCAAGAGGTGCTGTGCGCACGTACCATTGGTCAGTCAGCATTGGTTCGATAACCACGCCACCACGGTCGCCGTAAGGGACAGTCAGGTCGTGATCTTTGATCTCTTCAAGAAGACCAAGCTCATCGAATTCAGCAACGATAGCTTTACGTGCAGCAAAACGCTCCATACCTTGGTACTTAGCAGGGATACCTGTTGAGTAAACATCGCTTTCTTCGCCGTTAGTCGTGAAGACTTCAGCAGCATCACGGATATCAGCATTGAACGTTAGGATGTTGATCATCGGTAGGTTGTTGCGCTTACCCACTTCGTAATCGTTAAAGTCATGAGCTGGAGTGATCTTCACACAACCCGTGCCTTTTTCCATGTCTGCGTGCTCATCGCCTACGATAGGGATAAGACGGTTTACAACAGGAAGTAGGATTTCTTTGCCGATAAGATCTTTGTAACGAGGATCTTCTGGGTTAACAGCAACACCAGTATCGCCAAGCATGGTTTCAGGACGAGTAGTCGCAACAACGATGTAGTCTTTACCATCTGCCGTTTTAACACCGTTCGCTAGCGGGTAGCGGAAGTGCCACATGAAACCTTTTTTGTCTTTGTTTTCAACTTCAAGATCCGAGATTGCAGTGTGCAGTTTAGGATCCCAGTTTACTAGACGTTTACCACGGTAGATTAGGTCTTCTTCGTATAGACGAACAAACACTTCTTGAGTCGCAGCCGATAGGCCGTCATCCATAGTGAATCGTTCACGATCCCAATCTACAGATGCACCAAGACGACGAAGTTGTTGAGTGATCGTGCCACCTGATTCGCCTTTCCATTCCCAGATCTTGTCGATGAAAGCTTCACGGCCGTAGTCGTGTTTTGTTTTGCCTTCTTCGGCAGCAATCTTACGCTCAACAACCATTTGAGTTGCGATACCAGCGTGGTCAGTACCCACTTGCCAAAGCGTGTTTTTGCCTTTCATACGTTGAGCACGGATAAGCGTATCCATGATCGTATCTTGGAACGCGTGACCCATGTGTAGGCTGCCAGTGACGTTCGGTGGCGGGATCATGATGCTGTAAGCTTCTTTTGATGTGTCACCGTGTGGCTTAAAGTAGCCTTTCTCTTCCCAAGTCTTATACAGAGCTTGTTCGATTGATGTTGGGTTGTATGTCTTTTCCATAGTGCTCTTAAACGGATACTGTGAATGGTTAATCGTGGTCAAACTTCATAAGTGAAGCTTCTTGAATCTAAATCCAAAGATAGCTTTAACTATGAGGTTTGACTATGGATGTTGAATCTCGATAGTTTGTAGCTGATATCTAGCTTGACGGTAAATTTTATACCTTTCTCGAGCGAGTTGCTTAGCTTTTTCTTCGCAAGGGACGAAGTCTATCACCTGAGCAAAGGCGTTCGCAAAGGTTGTATGATTATCGGCCAGATTAATTACTAGCTGACGATTCCAATTATGTTTTACGCCTTGATAGCCAATTTCGATGTTGGTTGAATACTTCGGGCCTTCGCCAACCAAGTTGTGCGCAATAAAATCACAGGGTTCGACTTGCCAGAAAACTTCAGCAATACGCTCGGCATGCTCTTTGTCATTACAGTTGAGATAAAGTTTAGCGCCTTGTTTTGCAAAGTGCTGAGCAAGAAACAGCACATAGTGAGCAAAACCATCTTCGCTGGCTTGCGGGCTGTCTGAAGGCACAATGTAAAATGTAGCAGTCTGCATACTTAATACTCGAACTGAAAATCGTGGATATCAATGTTACTTGGTTAACAGGGTCTAACAAATAGCGCTTATTAAAAAAGGGCCCGTAGGCCCTTTTTATTATTTTGAAGATTGCTCTTCAGTCTCTTGGCCGCTGCGGTTCAATAAGAATTGGACTAGCATTGAGACAGGACGACCTGTCGAGCCTTTCGCTGCGCCTGACTTCCAAGCTGTACCAGCACTGTCGATGTGTGCCCAGTGGTACTTCTTAGTGAATTTAGACAGGAAACAACCAGCAGTGATTGTGCCGCCAGGACGGCCACCGATGTTCGCCATATCAGCGAATGGGCTGTTTAGCTGCTCATGGTACTCGTCTGCCATTGGTAGACGCCATGCACGGTCACTTGCTTGCTCTGAAGCATTAACAAGTTCGTGAGAAAGTGGGTTGTGGTTCGATAGAACGCCACTGATGTGGTGACCTAGAGCGATAACACATGCGCCAGTTAGCGTAGCAACATCGACAACACAGTCAGGTTCAAAACGCTCAACGTAAGTTAGAGCATCACATAGAACCAAGCGACCTTCAGCATCAGTGTTGAGTACTTCAACCGTTTGGCCTGACATTGTCGTTAGGATATCACCTGGACGGTAAGCATTGCTGCCCGGCATGTTTTCACAACCGGCTAGGATACCAACCACGTTAATAGGCAGGTTCAGCTTAGCCAGTGCTTTCATTGTACCGAATACAGACGCCGCACCACACATGTCGTACTTCATCTCATCCATGCCTTCACCAGGCTTAAGCGAGATACCGCCTGAATCGAAAGTCAGACCTTTACCGACTAATACAATCGGCTTCGCATCTGGATCCGGAGCGCCTTTGTATTCCATGATAGACATCATCGATTCATTTTTAGAGCCACGGCCAACTGCTAGGTATGATGTCATACCCAGTTTTTCCATCTCTTCTTCGCCAATGATCTTAGTCTTCACTGTCTCGTAATCGTCGGCTAAACGACGAGCTTGAGAAGCAAGGTAAGCAGGGTTTGCGATGTTTGGTGGCATGTTGCCTAGATCTTTAGACGCTTTTACACCTGAAGCAATAGCAAGGCCGTGAGAGATTGCTTTCTCACCCAGGCTCAATTCGCGACGTGTTGGTACATTGAATACCAATTTACGTAGTGGGCGACGAGTCTCTGGCTTGTTGCTCTTGAATTGGTCAAATGTGTAAAGACCATCTTTAGTCGCTTCTACCGCTTGGCGAACTTTCCAATAAGTGTCGCGACCTTTAACGTGAAGTTCTGTAAGGAAACATACAGCTTCCATAGAACCTGTTTCGTTTAGTGTACTGATGGTTTTTTGGATAATTTCTTTGTATTGACGCTCGCCTAGCTCACGTTCTTTACCACAGCCTACCAGTAGAACACGTTCTGAAAGTACACCAGGTACTTGATGCAGTAGTAGCATCTGGCCAGGTTTACCCTCTAGATCACCGCGACGAAGCAGTGAACTAATGTAGCCATCGCTAATCTTATCTAATTGCTCGGCTACTGGAGAAAGGCGGCGCGGTTCGAATACACCGACAACGATACATGCGCTGCGCTGTTTCTCTGGGCTGCCACTTTTTACACTGAACTCCATGCGTACTCCTACATCCTGAAGACAAATCGAACTAAATGTTAGATAATGGGTTCTTACTTGTTGGATCCTATAATGGAACTAACCTTAAAGAAGAACGCTAACACTTAGCTAAAAATTTAAAAAAATAAAAGGTTCAACGGGAAATTATAGTGATTCAATCAAAAAAACAAGTTTTGTATAGGTAATTTGAGCGTGATTATTGTTAGATATTTGATCCGCGAGACAATCAAGAGCCAATTTGCGATCTTTTTTGTTCTTTTTCTCGTGTTTCTCAGCCAAAAATTCATCAGTGTTTTAGCGGATGCCTCTGATGGTGATATCCCTGCGAGTCTTATATTGTCGATTGTTGGCTTAAATATGCCAGCGATGGGCCTATTGATGCTTCCACTCAGTATCTATATTGGTATTTTGCTTACTTTTGGCCGCCTTTACGCTGAAAGTGAAATAGTGGTCATGAACGCCACCGGTATCGGTAATAAATTCCTGATCCAATCTGCGCTTTACCTCGCTTTAATTACGGCATCTGTTGCAGCCTTTAACTCATTTTGGTTATCTCCTTGGTCACAAGACAAAGTTGAACAAATGTATGAAGAAGTAGCTGCAGAGAACAGCGTTGATTTGCTACCAAAAGGTAAGTTTGAAGGTACGCCGGATGGCTCTTCTGTCGTGTTTATTGATGATATCGACGGTAATAAGTTAGAAAACGTGTTCGTAGCTCAAATGCGTCCGCGTGATTCTGTACTGCCAAGTGTGATGTTCTCGAAGTCAGGTGATGTAAAAGAGCTCAGTGATGGTCGCCAAGTGATCGTAATGTACGATGGTACTCGTCATGAAGGCATTCCGACTCGCCTCGACTACAGGGTGACGCACTTTGAAGAATACGAAGGCCTGATTGGTCAGCGTGAAGTTGAGAAGAAAGGTCGAGACTGGGAAGCGATCCCTACGCTTGAACTGATTGGTAACTCAAATAATAGTGCGAAAGCAGAGTTGCAGTGGCGTATTTCTTTGGTACTTTGTATTCCATTGTTGACCATGCTTGTCGTGCCACTGTCTGCGGTAAACCCTCGACAAGGTCGTTTTGCGAAAATCGGCCCAGCAATACTGATTTATCTCACCTATTTCTTAGCAATCAGTGCAACCAAGTCTTCAATCGAAGAGGGGAGCATTCCTGCGGTAATCGGCATGTGGCCAATCAATGCGTTATTGTTATTTGTCGCGATTGGTGCCAACTTTATGGATAGCGTGCCAGTAAGGCGTTTGAAAGAAAAATTCAAGAATAAGAGGTTGGCTTAAGCCGTGTTTAAGATTCTCGATTTATATATAGGCAGAACCATCATCGCAACGACGTCACTGGTATTGGTGACGTTTGTTGGTCTCTCTGGGATCATCAAATATGTAGAACAGCTAAGAAAAGTTGGCCGTGGTACATACGATCTATTACAAGCGCTGTATTTCGTTTTATTGAGTATCCCTCGTGATATCGAAATGTTCTTTCCAATGGCTGCATTGCTTGGCGCATTGATAGGGCTTGGTATGCTTGCTGCAAGTTCTGAGCTTGTCGTTATGCAGGCAGCTGGTTTCTCTAAGTTAGATATCGGCCTATCAGTACTTAAAACAGCTATTCCACTGATGATCGTGGTGACATTGCTTGGTCAATGGGGAGCACCGCAAGCGCAGAAAATGGCTCGTGATTTAAGAACTATCTCGATTGCTGGTGGTAATATTATTTCGACGCAAAGTGGTGTCTGGGCTCGTGATGCCAATGACTTCATCTTCATTGTCAAAATCGATGACCAGAAGCTATATGGAATGAACATGTGGCGCTTTGATGAAAACAAGGCACTTAAAACCGCTATTTATTCTGACGAAGTTGATTACGTTGGAGACAACGTGTGGACGATGAAGGATGTAGAGATCACGTCTTTTGAAAACGAACTTCAAATTACTAAAGAAAGTTTACCGACTTACTCTTGGGAAACGTCATTAGCTCCAGATAAGTTGGCGATAGTAACGGTTAAACCAGAAGAGCTATCGTTAAGTGGGTTGTATGATTATGTTTCTTATCTGAAGGCGTCAGAGCAAGATGCATCACGCTATGAATTGGCGCTGTGGAGAAAGATAACCCAGCCAATTTCGATCGCGGTTATGATGTTGATGGCACTGTCGTTTATCTTTGGTCCTTTGCGTAGTGTGACCATGGGTGCGAGGATTTTGTCAGGTGTTATTGCTGGCTTTACCTTCTATATATCCAGTGAGTTCTTTGGCCCAGTGAGTTTGGTTTATCAAATACCACCCGCCTTTGGCGCAATAGCCCCGAGCGTGGTGTTCCTTGGAATTGCCATCATGCTCTTGAGGCGGAAACTGTAAATAGTAAAAAGGAAGGCATAACGCCTTCCTTTTTTGATCTTGATTGGAGCTAACTTAAATCACATTATCGTGCTTGTGGTAACACAACGACTTCGGTCTTTGCCCAGATATCGTGAAAGCCACGTTTTTCAGGATCGAATGGAACACATAGGTTTGCCAGTCCAAAACCTGAAGTACCTAAACGAATCAGCGCCTGAGTTACTGTGATCGCTGAGCCATCTTTGTTTTGAACGCGCAGCTTCCAAGCTCTCATGCCGAGAGTTTGACCAGCTCTAGTCCAGAAGAACACGAAGAAATATACCCAAACGGCGACTAAGTAAAAGGTATATGCAGGGCTCCAAATCGGATGGTTGGTTAAGAAGTCACTAACATCGGCATAACCGCTGTGGTTAAAAATGCCGAGAGCCATGAGCGCGTGCAGTAGAGCGACAATGACGCCAGCCGCCAACATTTCAATAGCGATTACGATCAGAGCGTCGTAGAACAAGGCACCAAATCGGCGCATGACTCCTGCTGGTGGCAGAGTGTTTGTTGATGTCATGTGTTATTACTTCTTTAAAAATTGAGGCGTCAGAATATAGTTTAAGGCTTAGCCTGAAAAGAGACATGACGCACAGCTTATGACTTAGTGGCGAAATTATCGGCAAACACACATGAATTCAAGTTTTTATACTTGCCACATCAGTTCGCATACGTATAATGCCAAACATCGAAAGGGCAATGCCCCAAGATAATGCCGGTATGGTGAAATTGGTATACACGACGGATTCAAAATCCGTTGCCTTCGGGCGTGGCGGTTCAAGTCCGCCTACCGGTACCATATTTAAATGACAAAGCCTCGACGAAAGTCGGGGCTTTGTTGTATCTGGGATATAGGAAGCGTTGCCTTCGCGGTGGCGGCAGGAATGCCTGTCCAATCAGTCCGCCTACCGGTACCAAACATAGAAAGGTCGCTTTTATAGCGACCTTTCGTCGTTTTGGGCGTTTGTGAATTTTAAATCCAGCGTGTCGGCTTGGATGCAAGCCCAGTCAAGTCACCTACCGGCACCATATTTAAATGACAAAGCCTAGATGAAAATCGGGGCTTTGTTGTGGGGTATAGGAAGCATTGCCTTCACGGTGGCGGCAAGAATGCCTGTCCAATCAGTCCGCCTATCGGTACCAAACATAGAAAGGTCGCTTTTATAGCGACCTTTCTATGTTTTGGACGTATGTGAATTTGAAATCCGGCGTGTCGTTGCAGTTGCTCTTCAATCAGACAGATCTTGATGTTTCACTCCTAAATCTCATAATTTCCCTTCGCTATTCGATCTGATAATGAATTAATTATCTTAAATCATGATGTTACCTGTCATTCTCTTTTCTATTGTCTATGTTTAAAGGACTAACAGAGGAGATAGATATGCTGACAGTAACCCCTTACTTGTTTTTTGATGGTCGTTGTAATGAAGCGTTGGATTTTTATCACAAGTGCTTTGGTGGTGTGGTTTTATCTAAGCAGCTTTTTAGTGATGCACCACAGGTAATCGAGGGCGCTCAACCTGATTGGGTTATGCATGCTGAGTTCGAAGCGTTTGGTATGAAGCTGATGATGTCTGATGGTGTTAAGGCAAAAGAACTTGAAGGCAACAATCTCGCTCTCTCTCTTGTGACTGAAGATACCGCGACTCAAGAACAAATCTTTGAAAAGCTCAAGAAGGGAGGGCGGATAATGACTCCACTCGCAGATACTTTTTGGGGGGCTCGATTTGGCAAAGTAGAAGATAAATTCGGTATACGCTGGATGGTGCACTGCGACTCTTTAAGTTGAGCCTGTGAAATTGGATAGTGAAATTGCTGCTTGGTTTTATTAGAATTATAAATAGAGATTAATCATCAATATTATATATAAAAATGGGCAGCATAAAGATTACCGTAGATCGCATTCAGCCCGGTCTGCATATACGACTCCCCGTAAAATGGAATGAACACCCATTTTTATTCAACAGCTTTAAAATCAAAGATGACGCTCAAGTAAAAGTAATTCGACATCTTGGGATTAAGCACGTCTATATAAACCTGAGTCAAAGTGATACCTCACCTTTACCTGTTAATCACGTAGGTGAACAAGAAGTCAATATTGATTCACAGGTAAGCCTTGAAACGGAAAGAATGTGGAAAGATAAGCATGAGCGTATCGAAACCCTTAGCTCTTACCGCCGCAGGGTGAGTCATTGTGAGAGAGAGTTTGAACGTTCGCTTGCTCGAATGCGATCTGTGATGACCAAGATCCGTAACAGACCTTTAGATGCGGTAGGGGAGGTTAAGGCTCTTGTTGATGATATCGTTGAAACTCTAGTGAGCGATGATAACGTCACCTTGCACCTTATGAATGCTAAAGCAGATTTCGAAGATATTTACTTTCATACTCTAAATGTTTCGGTTGTTGCACTGATGATAGGAAAGGCCAAAGGCTATAACACACAGCAATTGAAAGACCTCTCATTCGCAGCGTTGTTTCACGATGTAGGCAAGATCAAAATACCAGTCGCGATACTAAGAAAGCAGAGTGCACTAACGGTGCCAGAAGAGAACTACCTGAAGCTTCATACTAAATACGGTGCGGATATTGTATCGGCAATTGATGACTTTCCTGAAAGTGCTAAAAAGGTGATCGCTCAACATCATGAGATGAATGATGGTTCTGGCTACCCCGAGGGCTTAAAAGAACATGAGATTGATGAATTTGCCAAGATAGTCGCCGTGGCTAATGCATTTGATAACCTTTGCCATGGTAAAACGCAATCTCAACAAATGATCCCGTATTTGGCACTGTCCCACCTATATAAGAGCTGCAAGCATCTATATAGCCAAGATAACTTGGGGCTGTTAGTTAAGTTCATGGGAGTCTATCCACCAGGAACTGTAGTACAGCTTTCAAATGACTCGATTGGGATTGTGATATCCGTTAACGCTAAACATATGCTTTATCCAAATGTACTTATCTATGATCCTAGCGTGCCAAGAACCCAAGCTCCGATCATTGACCTCTTTATTAAAGAGATCAAAATCGTTAATGCCGTTCATCCAAGCAAATTACCTGAACAAGTTCGAGAGTATCTAAACCCTAGGGCTCGTTTATCTTACTTTTTTGATAGTGGAGAGTAGTTATCCACAGGTCGTTGTGGGTAATTTGTTCGAAACTTGGGGTGAAAGTGGTATAAATAAGCCCTTGGTTGAAATGTCTTCGCTTAACCTCTTTTTTTAATAAAAAACGCATTTATTGCTTGCCAATATGAGCGGCATCTCTATAATGCCGCCTCACTGACACGGCAGACGCCACAAGGCTTCAGCGAGAAATGTTAGTAAGGCAACTAGCTTTAAGCGATGATTCGCTTCTACTTTTAGAAAGTAGGAATTAATTCCAAATAAGTGTTTGACACTGAGAATTAAATCGCTAGAATGGCCGCCTCTTCCGAAGTGATGTAAGTCACAACGAAGAGAAGCTCTTTAACAATTTAAACCTATCAATCTGTGTGGGCACTCGTTGATGAATAT
>NZ_JBFSVA010000021.1:0-78385 GCF_041467655.1 Vibrio sp. 10N.247.311.49 | reverse complement strand
GAAGTTTTTCTTACTTTTTTGATTGTTCGAGCGTTTTTTGTTCAAAACACCCCATTTTCACTAGTATTCCTCTTAATTAAGGGCTTAAGGTGCCTATATAAAGGAGGATTTATGAGTTCAATACGCAGTTATAAAGGAATATCCCCTCAGATTGGGCAAGGTGTCTATATAGATACCAGTTCAGTACTGGTTGGTGATATCAAAATCGGTAACGACTCTAGCGTGTGGCCTTTGGTTGCAGCTCGAGGGGATGTGAACCACATTCATATTGGAGAGAGAACGAATATCCAAGATGGTAGTGTCTTGCACGTCACCCATAAGAATGCTGAAAACCCTGACGGTTATCCTCTCTTAATAGGTAATGATGTCACTATCGGGCATAAAGTAATGCTGCATGGCTGCACTATTGAGGATCGTGTACTTGTTGGTATGGGAGCGATCGTGTTGGATGGCGTGATTATCCAAAAAGAAGTGATGATTGGTGCTGGTAGCTTAGTGCCACCAAACAAGGTACTTGAAAGCGGTTACCTCTATGTAGGAAGCCCAGTAAAACAAGCTCGCCCATTAAATGATAAAGAGCGTGCCTTTCTACAGAAGTCTGCAGACAACTACGTTCAGAATAAAAATGACTATCTAGACTCTGTAATTTCAGTCTAAAGCGCTTTGATCTGAATCCGATTAGAGGAGTCATACTCCTCTTCTTCTATTAACTCTTCCGCTAGCTCTTCAATATCGAAACGTAACTCTGAAAAGATAACTAAAGCTTGATCGCCTTCTTCTATATCTTTACCTGCCAATCGTGATAATTCCTCAATAGACATGACACATTCGATCAATGCGCCCGACTGTTGTGCTGGGAACGTGATTGTTCGGCCCTCTTCATCCCAATCTTGGATATCAGGAAATAGAATTGATTGATTCATTTTTTATAAACACCCCATTACATCTCTAGATTTTTACGTAATTCTCTTAAAATCTGTTTTGTTCCCGGACGAAGACCACGCCAAAGCATAAAGCTTTCTGCTGCCTGCCCCACTAGCATACCCAAACCATCATAAGCAGCATGAACACCATTATCTAATGCCCATTGATTGAATACCGTCGTTCCAGATCCATAAACCATGTCATAAACGGCGCTAGTAGAATTGAAAATCACCTCAGACACTTCAGGAAGCTGCCCGCTTAGACCAGATGAGGTAGAGTTAATAATGACATCAAAGCCTTCATTAACATCACTTAGCCCCATCCCCTTGATGTTGCCATGCGACGAAAACATCTCAGCCAGAAGTTCAGCCTTGGAGCTGGTTCGATTAGCGACCACCAGCTGTTGTGGCTTTTGGTCGAGAAGAGGTTGAATCACTCCTCTCGCAGCACCACCAGCGCCAAGAAGAAGAACACGTGCTCCTTTTAGCGTGACTTGATGTTGAAGCAGGTCTTGAACTAAGCCCTCACCATCGGTGTTATCACCAATGATCTCTCCATCATCTAACTTCTTAAGGGTATTTACGGCACCAGCTAGTTCAGCTCTCTCAGTTAGGCGATTGGCTAACTGATAGGCATCTTCTTTAAAAGGCGCTGTGACATTGCACCCTCGACCACCTTCGCTGAAAAAGGTTTTGGCAGCAGTGATAAATTGACCGTGCTCTGGCTGTAATGCTGTATAGGTAAGTTGTTGGCTGGTTTGGCGAGCAAATAATGTGTGAATGAATGGCGATTTGCTTTGCCCAATAGGATTACCGAAAACGGCATAACGATCTACTTGCTGTGTCATATCCTTACCTAACAGAAATAATAAAAAGGGTCATCTATATAGATGACCCTATCACTATCCCTATAAGGAAGGAAGAACTACCAAACTCGAGGTTTGAGGTAGTCACTATAAAGCAGAGCTTCTGGTGAGCCCGCTTGCGGTTCATAGCGATATTCCCAACGAGCCAACGGCGGCATCGACATCAATATAGACTCTGTGCGCCCACCGCTTTGCAGGCCAAATAAGGTACCACGGTCGTAAACTAGGTTGAATTCAACATAGCGGCCACGACGGTATAGTTGGAAGTCACGCTCACGTTCGCCATAAGGTGTATCTTTGCGACGCTCGACAATAGGTAAGTACGCCGCAGCAAAACCTTCACCGACAGCCTGCATATAAGCAAAGCTCTTATCGAAACCCCACTCATTTAAGTCATCAAAGAACAGACCACCAACACCACGTGTTTCGTCTCGGTGAGGAAGATAGAAGTACTTATCACACCACTCTTTGTGTTCTTGATAAACATCATCACCAAACGGCGCACAAAGATCTTTAGCAGTTTGATGCCAAGATTGGCAATCTTCATCGACAGGATAAAATGGCGTTAAGTCAAAACCACCACCAAACCACCAAATCGGGTCTTCCCCTTCTTTTTCCGCAATGAAGAATCGAACGTTCGCGTGTGAGGTTGGGATATATGGGTTTTTAGGGTGGATAACTAATGAAACCCCCATCGCCTCAAACTTACGTCCGGCTAACTCAGGACGGTGAGCGGTTGCAGAGGCAGGCATTGCTTTACCAGCGACGTGAGAGAAGTTAACTCCACCCTGTTCAAATAAAGCACCATTGGTCATCACGCGAGTACGACCACCGCCACCTAGACGATCGCCAGGTTCTCGCTCCCATGCATCTTCTTCAAACAACGCTACACCATCAGCTTGCTCAAGCTGCTGGCAAATCGAATCTTGTAGGCTCAGTAAAAACTGCTTTACTGCTTCTTTATCAATTGCTGACATCTTACTTCCTTTGCAGGGTTTAGCCCTGTCTTAATATTTTCGACGTTTTTGCATCTCTAATTTCGCTTGGCTTCTCACGACCACCCGTTTGACCTTCTAAAATAGCCACCAAATGTTGGCCAAGTTGCTGCTTAACTTCTTCAGTCGTCATACAAGGCGGCTCGCCGGTCAGGTTAGCACTGGTAGAGGTTAACGGCTTACCAAACTCATTACACATTCTTTGAACCAAAGGGTGATCAGTCACTCGTACCGCGATGGAATCAAATTGACCACTTACCCAGTCAGTAACTTTGCTGCTGGTTGGCATAATCCAAGTGACCGGACCTGGCCATGTCGCTTTCACTGTTACCAACTGTTCTTCCGTCAACTGGCTTTCATCAATGTAAGGTAACAGTTGCTCGTAACTTGCAGCAATTAAGATCAACCCTTTCTCGATCGGTCGTTGTTTTAAGTCGAGTAATTTCTTGATGGCTTGTGGATTATCGGGATCACAACCGACCCCAAAAACGCCTTCAGTCGGGTAAGCAATGACTTCACCTTGTTGTAATGCCTGCAAAGTATGTTGAAAGTTATCCACGGGTTGCCTCATTAAGTCAGTTATCGAACTCGCTAAGTGTACAAATTATCATTCACTGTGACTAAAGCTATTTGTTTATAAAATGTATCAATTAACAACTTAGACTGACGCAAACGTTTTCCTTAAGTAATTTTACCCGTATAATGCGCGCAAAATATCTAATCACTAATTAAATCGTACCTGAAGGAGTTTGAGATGACTGTCGGTATTATCATGGGTTCTAAATCTGATTGGCCAACAATGAAGCTAGCTGCAGAAATGTTGGATCAGTTTGGCGTGGCGTACGAAACAAAAGTGGTTTCTGCTCACCGCACACCTCAGTTGCTTGCAGACTACGCAACCAGTGCGAAAGAGCGCGGTATTAAAGTAATTATTGCTGGTGCTGGCGGTGCAGCGCACCTTCCGGGCATGGCTGCTGCTTTCACAAGCGTACCAGTTCTGGGTGTTCCAGTTCAGTCTAAAGCACTGAAAGGCATGGACTCTCTGCTTTCTATCGTGCAGATGCCAAAAGGTATCGCGGTAGGTACTTTGGCTATCGGTGAAGCTGGCGCTGCCAATGCAGGCATCCTAGCGGCTCAAATCATTGGTACACACAATGAAGAAGTAATGGCAAAAGTAGAAGCATTCCGTTCTGAGCAAACAGAAACGGTTTTGGCTAATCCAAACCCTGCAGAGGACTAATTTCCATGCATGTTCTTGTGTTAGGCGCGGGCCAACTTGCTCGCATGATGTCCCTAGCTGGGGCACCGCTGAATATTGAAATTTCTGCTTTTGATGTTGGCAGCAAAAATATTGTTCACCCATTAACGCAAGCGATTCTAGGTAACGGCTTAGAAAATGCGATTGAGCGTGCGGACGTCATTACTGCTGAATTCGAACATATTCCTCACGATGTACTTGAGGTGTGTGAGCGCAGCGGTAAGTTCTTACCGACAACAGAAGCAATCAAAGCTGGCGGTGACCGTCGTCTTGAAAAAGCCCTGTTAGACGAAGCGAACGTGAAGAATGCTAAGTACTACGTGGTTAACTCTCGCGAAGACTTTGACGCTGCAATTGCTCACGTTGGCTTACCAATGGTGTTGAAGAGCACACTTGGCGGCTACGACGGCAAGGGCCAATGGCGCTTAAAGACATTAGACAATGTTGACGCGACTTGGGCAGAAATGGCTGAGTGCATTACCGCGACCGACAACCAAGCGATTGTGGCTGAAGAGTTTGTTCCGTTTGACCGCGAAGTATCACTGGTTGGTGCTCGTGATACCAATGGCGAGGTTCAAGTGTATCCACTGGCTGAGAATGTTCACACCGACGGCGTGTTGAGCTTATCGACAGCGATTGATGACATTGAACTGCAAGAGCAAGCTAAAGCCATGTTCACTGCCATTGCTGAGCGTTTAGATTACGTTGGCGTGCTAGCACTTGAGTTCTTTGATGTTCAAGGTTCACTGCTTGTTAATGAGATTGCACCACGTGTTCATAACTCGGGCCACTGGACGCAACAAGGCGCAGAGACTTGTCAGTTTGAAAACCACCTACGTGCAGTGTGTGGCATGCCACTAGGTAGCACTAAACTGATTCGTCCAACCGCAATGATCAACATTCTTGGCGAAGATACTCTTCCTGAGGCTATTCTTGCTCAAGGTGGTTGTCATGTTCATTGGTATGGCAAAGAAAAGCGTGCAGGTCGCAAGATGGGTCACATTAACGTGAGCGCTGACTACAACGCAGAATTACAAAGAGCTTTGTGCTCATTGGCTGAGATTCTTGATAAGCAAGCCTACCCTGCTGTGCATGAGTTTGCTGAGCAGATGAAGTAAGCCTACATTGGCTTATTGATATGAAAAGTTTATTGGATACAAAAACGGCGCTCAGTGAGCGCCGTTTTTTTGTGTCTATAATATCGAGTTATTGAGATTGAATGTGGTGACACTTGCGATCAGCGCATTGCTTCTTGGTACCACTGGCTGTTTTCTTCTCAAGTAACAACGGGAACTGGCACTGTTCACAACGACCTATAACAGGTGGCTGATTAACGGCGAACTTACACTTAGGGTAGTTATCACACGCATAGAAGGTTTTGCCATAGCGAGATTTACGCTCAACCAAGTGGCCTCGACCACACTCAGGGCAGGCAACAAGTGGCTGCTCTTCAGGTTGTTCTTTCGGTTGGTCCAAAGATTCGATGTGATTACACTCTGGATAACTGCTACAGCCAATGAACATCCCAAAGCGACCTTGCCTTAATACCAATTCGTTTTGGCATTTAGGACACGGAACGCCCAGCTCTTTCACCACATGACCATCATTTTGATGAAGAGGCTTGATGTAATCACAGCTCGGATACTGCTTACAGCCTAAAAATGGGCCGTGCTTACCGTGGCGAAGCTGAAGCTCCCCACCACACTGTGGACATGGTTCATGCTCAAACGCATGTTCATGTGCTGAAAAAAGCTGATTATCAATCTTACTACTCATGATAAGCCTGTATTAATGCAAGATACCTTGCTCTTTGGTGTACAACAGCTCTTCCATTTGCGTGTAAGCACTTTCATTACCCGGTACATTGAACAGTACCATTAAGATAATCCACTTCAGATCATCCAACTCAAATTCATTGGTCTCTAACCCCATGACACGATCAATCACCATTTCACGAATCTCTGTCGTGAGGACGTTGATCTGCTCAAGGAACAACAAGAAACCACGACACTCCATATTAATACGTGATATCTCTTTACTTGTGTAAACACGCATCGAGGTATTAGAGCACATAGTAATCGCCGCTTGGTTATCGGTATCTTGCAGTGCAGCAAGGTCTTCTAACCAATGGAGAGCCTTATAAATATCATCTTGGTGAAACCCCGCTCGAAGAAGTTCATCTTCAAGTTCGTCTTGATCCACCTGCAATTCAGAATCGCTATGGATGTAGGTTTCAAACAAGTACATCAGTATGTCCATCATCATAGCTTAGCCTCTCCCCTTTCGAATATAGCCACCGGAAACTGCAACAACATGCCCTGAGAGCTCAAGCTCTAAAAGCTGCATCATGACTTCATGCACAGGTATATGGGTTCTCTGTGCCAAAATATCAACGGGTGTCGCCTCTAATCCTACGTTAGCTAACAGCTGTGGAAATGGCAATTGTTCATTTTCACCCTCATTCGGCGTAGGTTCGAATAAGCTCGGCTGCTGATCTATAGACCAGTTTAACAGACTCTTTATTTCAATCAGAACATCTTGAGCATTTTGCACTAAACATGCTCCAGCTTTGATGAGACTGTTACCTCCGCGACTGGTTGGGCTATGAATAGAACCGGGCAGCGCAAACACTTCTCGACCTTGCTCCATGGCATAGCGAGCGGTAATTAAAGAGCCACTCTTCTCAGCCGCTTCCACCACCAAGGTTCCTAACGACAAGCCACTTATAATACGGTTACGACGGGGGAAATGTTCAGGTCTTGGTTTAGCACTCGGTCGAAACTCTGAAATCAGCGCTCCGTTCTCACAGATCCTCTCAGCTAGATTTCGGTGGCGGGCAGGATAAATGGAGTCCAAGCCAGACCCCAACACTGCAAAAGTTTCCCCTCTTTTATCTAGAGCACCATCATGAGCATAGCCATCGATACCTAAAGCTAAGCCACTGGTGACAATTAAACCGTTTTGGACAAACTCTTTGGCGAAGGACTTGGCGGTCTGCAGTCCTTCAATACTGGCATTGCGGCTGCCGACCATCGCGATTTGAGGCTCGATCAGTTTTTCAACGTGACCTTTAACGAAAAGAACACTGGGCGCAGAGGCAATCTCATTAAGCAGTTTGGGATAATGTGGGCAATTAGGGGTAATGATGTGATGGTTAGGCTGTTTTGCTTGCCATGATAAGCAAGCCTCCACTTCTCTTGGGGCTTGCTCTCTTAGATAAGAGATTTGTTTGCCTGATAAACCCATCACTTGCAGCTGCTGGCTTGAGTAGCCAACAATGTTCGAAGGGGAATCGATACTCAGCAGGCGAGAAAGGCGTTTGCCACCCAATTGAGGAACAAAACTTAGAGTTAGCCAAGCACTCAGTTGTTGCTCATTCACTCGGTGCCCTTAACCTCTTCTGTCAAAGCAAGATCCAAAGGCGATACTGCCAGAATGCCCTTGCTAACAGGCTTAGAGCTCTGAGTGATCAACGCGAGGCTAAAATACTCATAAGGACGAATGACCATCAAGCTACCCAGCGAGGTACTTGGCAATTGCACCTTATCGCTCGCCGCAGACTCTTTATAACTGTATTCACCTTGCTTACCAAACACCACCGCACCGCTTTCGCTGAGGGTAAACATAGAACCTTGGCGAAGGTTATCCTGTGAACCTTTGTTGATCACTACCACCTGATTCTTCGCGCTGTATTGGCTGCCATCTAATGAGCCCAAGATATTAGCAAATTGACCCGCCGCACTAGGTGCAGGATAAAACGTGGTAGAGAGCTTCACCTGATCAACACCAAGTTCTGGTAGCACAAGGTCGTTCAGCAATACCTCTTGCAGCTGAGTGTCTATCTGCAAGCTGCTGAACTCAGCATCCACTTCTTTTAAGCGCGCCGTGGCGACCAAACGCAACGAGGTCATACTCGCTTGAGGTTGCTGTCGCTGGTAGGTTTCAACGGCGCGGTAAATACCCCACTTTTGATGTTGTTGGTTGCCCGAGATAAACAACCGGTCTTCACCCGATAAGAAGCGTTTGCCATCACTGGTTCCTAATACTCGTTGTGCCGATTCGATATCTTGCTGCTCTACCAAGCGATCAGACTGTAAATAAGGTAGAACCAGTCCCTCGTTGACGGTAGGTACTGCTTTCTTCTCAGAGACACGAATCTTAGGGCTAAGCTTGATAACAGGCTTGAGGCTCAATACAGGCTCGCCATTAATCCAAACCAAAGACAGTTTATCTCCGGGATAAATAAGGTGAGGGTTTTCTATCTCTGGATTGACCTGCCATAACCTTGGCCACAACCATGGACTATCGAGATACATCGCAGAGATATCCCACAAAGTATCGCCCTTAACCACCACATACGCCTCAGGTGCGCCCTGTTTAATGGTTAAAGGTTGCTCACTATTTTCAGCCGTAGCGGCGAACGAAATCGAGGCACAAATAAGAGATAAAGCAGGCAATAAATGACGCATGACCTAGGTTCCTTGGTCTGAATATATGACATCTGATTGGAGAATTACCTTCAGGATGCTGTCATTTGACCTCTAAAATGTCTAGAATTGAGCCAACAAGGTTTAAGCTGTTTCGGCACAGTTCAATATTTCGAGTGTATATGTCTGTATTACAAGTATTAACATTACCAGATGATCGTCTACGTACCGTGGCGAAACCGGTAAAAGAAGTTACCCCAGAGATTCAAAAGTTCGTTGATGACATGATTGAAACCATGTACGACGAAGAAGGTATCGGCCTTGCGGCAACGCAAGTAGATTTCCACCAACGCATCGTTGTTATCGATATTTCAGAAACACGTGATGAGCCAATGGTGCTTATCAACCCTGAAATTACTGAGAAGCGCGGCGAAGATGGAATCGAAGAAGGCTGCCTATCTGTACCAGGCGCTCGAGCTCTAGTACCTCGCGCTGCAGAAGTAACGGTTAAAGCACTAGACCGTGACGGCAACGAATTCACATTCGACGCTGACGACCTTCTGGCTATCTGTGTTCAGCACGAACTTGACCACCTAGAAGGCAAGTTGTTTGTTGATTACCTATCGCCACTAAAGCGTAAACGTATCCAAGATAAGCTAGCGAAGATTAAACGTTTCAACGAGAAACAAGGTTAATAACCGCTGCTATTACTAAATTAGAAGGAAGCCTACCTTGAGTCAGTCTTTAAGAATTGTCTTTGCAGGTACTCCGGATTTCGCCGCCCGTCACTTGGCGGCGTTGTTGTCTTCGGAGCATGAAGTTGTTGCTGTTTACACACAGCCAGATCGCCCAGCAGGCCGCGGTAAAAAACTCACTGCGAGCCCAGTAAAAAACATCGCACTTGAAAACAATATTCCGGTTTACCAACCAGAAAACTTCAAGTCAGATGAGGCTAAGCAAGAGCTAGCTGAATTGAACGCTGACATCATGGTTGTTGTCGCTTACGGCTTATTGCTTCCGCAGGTTGTATTAGATACGCCTCGCTTAGGTTGTATCAACGTACATGGCTCTATCCTACCGCGCTGGCGTGGTGCTGCTCCGATTCAACGCTCTATTTGGGCAGGTGATAAAGAGACAGGCGTGACGATCATGCAGATGGATATCGGCCTAGATACTGGCGACATGCTAAGCATCGCAACGCTGCCTATCGAAGCGACAGATACCAGCGCATCAATGTACGAGAAGTTAGCGGGCCTTGGCCCTGACGCGCTTGTTGAATGTCTAGCGGACATCGCTTCTGGCAAAGCAGTTGCAGAAAAGCAAGACGATGAGCTTGCGAACTACGCGAAGAAGCTAAGCAAAGAAGAAGCGCGTATCAACTGGAGTGATGAAGCTGCGCATATTGAACGCTGCGTTCGTGCCTTCAACCCATGGCCAATGAGCCACTTTGAAGCTGCTGAGAACAGCATCAAAGTATGGCAAAGCCGTGTGGCAGAGCAAACTTCTGATAAGCCTTCAGGTACAATTCTGCAAGCGGATAAAACTGGTATCTACGTAGCGACAGGACAAGGCGTACTTGTTCTTGAACAGCTACAAGTTCCAGGTAAGAAAGCCATGTCAGTTCAGGATATCTTGAACTCACGTGCAAGCTGGTTTGAAGTTGGTACTCAACTTTCTTAATCCGCTTTTAAAGCTGTTAATTACACAGCTTAGAAAACCTTTACGAGGGCAGAGATGTCCTCATGTATTCAAATAAATATTCGGTACCCCTCATGAATGTTCGCGCTGCTGCTGCAAATGTCCTATTCCAAGTTGTCGATAAAGGCCACTCTCTTTCACACGCTCTCCCTGCGGCTCAAAAAACGATCCGTCCGCGAGACCATGCTCTACTGCAAGAGATTTGCTACGGCGCACTTCGTTATCTGCCTCGTTTAGAGTCAATCGCTAACGAACTGATGGAAAACCCGCTTAAAGGTAAAAAGCGTGTATTCCACCACCTAATCTTGGTGGGCATTTACCAACTAAGCTTTATGCGTATCCCTTCGCATGCTGCGGTTGCTGAAACGGTTGAGGGTACTAAAACACTGCGTGGTCCAAGCCTGAGTGGTTTGATCAACGCTGTACTACGTAGCTACCTACGTGACCAAGAAGAACTAGACGAGAAAGCCGTTAGCCACAATGCAGGCAAATACGGCCACCCAAGCTGGATTCTAAAAATGCTTCAAGAGAGCTACCCAGATCAATGGGAGCAACTGGTTGAAGCAAACAACAGCAAGGCACCAATGTGGCTGCGCGTTAACCGCCAACACCACACTCGTGACGAGTATGTTGAGCTGCTTAAAAACGAAAACATTGAATACACATTGCACCCTGAAGCAGCCGATGCCATAAAATTAGCTGCACCTTGTGATGTTACTTTGCTTCCTGGCTTCGACAGAGGTTGGGTATCTGTGCAAGACGCTGCTGCTCAGCTTTCGGTTGATTACCTAACACCAAAAGATGGTGAGCTGATCCTAGATTGCTGTGCTGCGCCAGGTGGTAAAACGGCACACATTCTTGAGCATACCAACGATACTGAAGTGGTTGCGATTGACTGCGACATCAAACGTCTAGACCGTGTTTACGATAACCTTGAGCGCCTACAACTACGTGCCGACGTAATTTGTGGCGATGCTCGCTACCCTGAAGAGTGGTGGATGGGTGATAAGTTCGACCGTATTCTGCTTGATGCACCTTGTTCAGCGACTGGCGTAATTCGCCGTCACCCTGACATCAAGTGGCTACGTCGTGCATCTGACATTGACGCGCTGGCTGAACTGCAAAGCGAGATTATGGATGCTATGTGGCGTCAGCTGAAAGAAGGCGGCACCATGGTTTATGCGACATGTTCTATCACGCCGCAAGAAAACGTGCTGCAAGTGAAAGCATTCCTAGCACGTACAGAGAACGCAACGCTGGTTGGGTCTGATATCGAAAATCCGGGTCGTCAAATACTGCCTGGGGAAGAAGATATGGATGGCTTCTACTACGCTGTTCTAGTAAAACAGGCATAACAACTAACAGCGGCTAAGAATTTATTTCTTAGCCGCTGTTTCTTTCTAGTGCATTATCGAAGCAAAATGCACGCACTAGAATTACAACGGCAAAAATAAGAGAAAGGCTATGAAGATCATTATCCTAGGTGCTGGACAAGTTGGCGGTACCCTTGCTGAAAACCTAGTTGGTGAAAACAACGACATCACCATTGTCGACCGTAATGCTGACCGACTTCGTGAACTTCAGGATAAGTACGACCTTAGGGTTGTAAACGGTTATGCCAGCCACCCAAACACACTACGTGAAGCAGGTGCGCAAGATGCCGACATGTTGGTTGCCGTAACCAATATGGATGAAACCAATATGGCTGCGTGTCAGGTTGCTTTCTCTCTGTTTAACACGCCAAACCGTATTGCTCGTATTCGTTCTCCTCAATACCTAGAAGAGAAAGAAGCACTCTTCAAATCAGGTGCGATTCCGGTCGATCATTTAATTGCCCCAGAAGAACTCGTCACTAGCTACATCGAGCGTCTGATTCAATATCCAGGTGCATTGCAGGTTGTGAGCTTTGCTGAACAGAAGGTTAGCCTAGTAGCAGTAAAAGCTTATTACGGTGGACCATTGGTTGGTAATGCACTTTCTGCTTTGCGTGAGCACATGCCGCACATTGATACTCGTGTTGCCGCTATCTTCCGTCAAGGTCGCCCTATTCGCCCACAAGGTACTACCATCATTGAAGCCGATGATGAGGTTTTCTTTGTGGCAGCGAGTAACCATATCCGCTCAGTAATGAGTGAGCTTCAGCGTCTAGAGAAACCGTATCGTCGCATCATGATTGTTGGCGGTGGTAACATTGGTGCAAGCTTGGCAAAACGCCTTGAACAGAGCTACAGCATCAAACTTATCGAGCGCAGCTATACTCGCGCCGAGAAACTATCTGAAGAATTAGAAAACACCATCGTATTCTGTGGTGATGCAGCCGACCAAGAACTGCTGACCGAAGAGAACATCGATCAAGTGGACGTGTTCATTGCCCTAACCAATGAAGATGAAACCAACATCATGTCAGCAATGCTGGCGAAGCGAATGGGTGCCAAGAAGGTAATGGTACTGATTCAGCGTGGTGCTTACGTAGACCTTGTTCAGGGTGGCGTGATTGATATTGCTATCTCTCCACAGCAAGCGACCATTTCTGCGCTGCTTACTCACGTTCGTCGTGCTGATATTGTTAACGTATCATCTCTACGTCGCGGCGCTGCAGAGGCGATCGAAGCCATTGCTCACGGTGACGAAACCACATCGAAAGTGGTTGGCCGAGCGATTGGCGACATCAAGCTACCACCGGGCACCACTATTGGTGCGATTGTTCGCGGAGAAGAAGTACTTATCGCGCACGATAGAACCGTAATCGAACAAGATGACCACGTAGTGATGTTCCTAGTGGACAAGAAATACGTACCTGATGTTGAGTCTCTATTCCAACCGAGCCCGTTCTTCTTATAGCCTTGTTCTCGTAAGTATCTTCTCGCAACCTTCTTCTTGTGAGAACGACGCTCCGGCACAAAGCTGTAATCAATTAAAGCTATGGTCTATTAAGCTATGGTCAACTTTCGTCCGATATTATTAGTGATAGGGTTAGTGTTATCAAAACTCGCCCTTTTCATGTACATCCCCACATTGGTTGCCTTTTTCACAGGCACCGGTGGCTTCCTCGAGTTTGGTCAATCGGTAGTGATCACGCACATTGTGGCGTTCATCTGCTTGAGCTTAGGGCGCTCCGCTAAGTTCCGACTTGGGGTGCGGGACATGTTCCTGATCACCTCTCTGGTATGGACGATAGCCAGTGCCTTTGCTGCACTGCCGTTTGTCTTCATCAACCACATCAGCTTCACTGACGCCTATTTTGAAACCATGTCTGGTATCACCACAACAGGCTCAACCGTATTAAGCGGCTTAGACAGCATGGCACCAAGCATTCTGTTGTGGCGTTCTATATTGCAATGGTTAGGTGGCATCGGCTTCATCGTTATGGCGGTAGCGGTTCTGCCAATGCTCAACGTCGGTGGTATGCGCCTGTTCCAAACCGAATCATCCGACTGGTCAGATAAAAGCAGCCCACGAGCAAAAACGGTCGCGAAGAACATCGTGGCGGTTTATCTGGTTCTGACTGGCTTGTGCATCATTAGCTATCTCTTTGCAGGCATGGGCATCTTTGACGCGATCAATCATGCCTTCACAACACTGTCTACGGGTGGTTACTCAACATCAGATGGCTCGATGAACCACTTCTCTAACAGTGCTCACTGGGTGGGAACCCTGTTCATGTTCCTTGGTGGTCTGCCGTTCCTACTGTTCGTTAGCGCACTGCGTGGCAGAAAACTCTCAATCCTCTACAAAGACGCGCAAGTGAGAGGCTTCACCTATCTATTCTTAGTCACCAGTGCCGTGATATCGACATGGTTGGTGGTTAGAGATGGCTACACGGTCATGGATGCGATGCGTGTTTCGATGTTCAATATTGTGTCAGTCGTAACCACAACCGGGTTTGGCTTAGAAGATTTCACCGCGTGGGGCGCTTTGCCTACCACGCTGTTTGCCTTTTTAATGATGGCGGGCGCGTGCTCAGGTTCAACCTCTGGTGGTATCAAGATCTTCCGCTTCCAGATTGCGATGACCATGCTCCACAAACAAATGATGAAGCTGATTCACCCATCAGGCGTGTTTGTTCAACGCTACAATCAGCGACCTGTGAATGACGATATTGTGCGTTCACTCGTGGCATTTGGTTTGATGTTCTTTATCACGATTATCTTAATTGCAGGCGGCTTGAGCGCGATGGGACTTGATCCTGTAACCAGTATATCTGGCGCTATCACAGCCGTTGCCAACGTTGGTCCTGGTATGGGCAGCGTTATCGGTCCAACCGGGAACTTTGCTCCACTGCCCGACGCCGCTAAATGGTTGCTAAGCTTAGGAATGCTGATGGGGCGACTCGAGATATTGACGCTCATTGTTCTATTTTTCCCAGCCTTTTGGCGACGTTAACCAAGCACAAAATCAAGGAAACACAGATGAAATCATACGTACTTCTCGCTAGCGCATTGCTCGCAAACTCAGTATTCGTAAGTTCTGCCTTTGCTGATCAAATGGTCACCTTGCCTGATGGCAAGCAAGTGTTACTCAAAGATGATTTTACTTGGCAATACGTGGCACCAAAGCAAACGGAAGCAGCAACGACAACATCAGAGACTGCAGCGCCTGTTGTGGCAGTTCCAGTTGCGACTAACGTGCGTGGTACGACGATTGTCGTTGATAGCAAAAAGCCAAGCTTACAGCTATCTCAGTCAGGGGTAGATGTAGTGCTAGGCGCAAGTCACTATGAAGACGGTGAGCTGATTATCCCAACCGCGATTACTAACCAAAGCACACAAGCCGTGATCTTAGTATCGGTAAAACTCGATCTGTATTCAGCAAGCAGTGAATTATTAGAAGAGAAAACGGTAGCCGTTTGGAAATCAATTAAGCGTATGGCTGATACCTACCTTCGACCAAAAACAGATGCCGAAGGTACTTCCATCAAACTAGCGGTTGAACAGCACCCTGAGTACCAAATCAAAGCTGAAATCGTTGAAGTGCTGACTCGTTAAACCGGAGTCACGTACAGATAGATAGCGAAGAAATGGCAAGCGCAGCCCGCCAACACAAACAAATGCCAGATAGCATGATTGTAAGGGATGCGTTTTGCCACATAGAAAATCACACCCAACGAGTAAATCACGCCACCGAGTGCTAGTAGCACCAAACCACCCATCTCGATATTCATCGCCAGTTGATAGACTACAATCAACGACAACCAACCCATCGCTAAGTAAATGAACAGCGATAGACGCTTAAATCGGTAGACGAAGGCAATCTTCATGATGATGCCCACCAGCGCAATTCCCCAGATCACCGCCATCAAGCCCATCGCTAATGGGGTTCTTAAGCCCACCAAGAGAAACGGCGTGTAACTGCCCGCGATCAGCAAATAAATCGCACAGTGATCGAGTGTTTTGAGTAAGCGCTTGGTTTTCTCAGTGGTGATCGAGTGGTACAACGTGGAAGCAAGAAAGAGCAGAATAATACTGCTGCCATACACCGCCATACTGGCAACAGTAAGCATGTCGGCTTGGTAATCAAACGCACGAATCAGTAACAGGACTAAACCAACCACGCCAAGCACAACACCCAAGCCATGGGTTATCGCATTGGCGCGTTCTTCGATGTCACTGTATTCGCTCGCCGATGATGCAGACATGATTATCCTACTAGAGTAAATGTTCGATTTGCCTAGTATTGCACATTAAGCTTACACGTGTAAGCTTAAATTTTTATGACATCTTTTATGACATTAATAACGCCTAAACGGTGTGATGAAGCTAAGGTCTCTAAAGCTACAGAACCAAAGGGCTAACTAAGATGCGTTGTCTAGATACTCAAGTACCATCTTGCCCGCATCTTGTGGTGACGTATCCAATGGCACACTCAATTGACGCTGCAGTTGGCCAATGCCTAACAAGCTCGCCAACATGCCTTTTGCACCATCGCGATTACGGTCTATCTCAAACCACAACTTAAGCTCAGTTTCATCACGATGAGCTACAACCTCAAGCTCACGCCAACGGCCATGATATGGACCAGTGGTAGGAACAAACTCGAACTCTTGAACAAATGGCAGTTCAAAGCCCTCTACTGCTTCGCACTCAACTTGGCGAATACGCAGCCCTTGAGCTTCAAGCTCGTTAAAAATACCATCGAGGAGTGCGTCAGGGCGCACCGTTAAGATGTCTTTATCCGATGGATCAATCGCCATCGCAATATCGAGCCCGGTTTCTAGCCACACCTTTGAATCACCAATCGTGACAGGTGTGTTCAGCGGGACATCAAACTCACATTCAAAATCACGGATTTCACCCGGCTGAATAACAAAGGCATACGGCAGGCTCCATTTGGCCAACGAGTATGTCTGGTGCATTCGACGTGTTTGACCGCCCTCTTGCCTTTGCGAATTCATAGTAATTTCTTTGACGTAACGACAGCACAAGTTGAGATCGATATTGTCGATCTCTTGTGGCTGAGCGCCACCATAGACATGCACAATAATGCTCGCCTTCTTGCCTGGATAAAGCACTTCCTGTTGCAATACAGAATCCACCTTGGCAGATCCAATTCCAAAACTTGCTAACGTTTTCTTTAAGAACGACATATGCACCTCCTTTAAAGCATCATCTTAAGCCTGAAAGAGGTTCAAACTCAAATATACTGCTCACACTATTTTAGCTCTAATATCGTCTATTTATCACTCAGGCGTCGATCGATAACTTAGATAGTGATAATCTAAGCCTTGATATGCATGCATATCATTATCCTGATTTATTCTTCGGATTGGCGAAAGCCAGACGAGTGACGCTTCAAGCAATTGAGGTGGAGCTCATGGTAAATCAGGCCATTAGATTGGCAATGGATATGCCTGACCGTTAGGTAAATTAATGCGCCCAACAGCTGTCAGGTTCTCGCACACCAACCGTAGTGCGATGCGTCGTCGTAGTGGCTTTGTTGCTGCTCCAACGGCTAAGAAATTGGCTCCTACAATGACTCTAGTTGAGAAGACTGCTTTATTAGCACCGACTACAACGAAAGTGATTAAAGCCGCTTAACAAAAAGCGCAGTTTTTACTGCGCTTTTTTCTTGCCCGCTCCCATCTTGAAATGTGTTTACACATTGGTATTCCCTACCCGATTTGATACCTTAGCCACAAATCATTATAAAATTTGTGGAGAAATAAAGTATGAAGTGTCACCGCATTGAAGAACTGCTTGAACTGATGGAGCCTGAGTGGCAGAAAGATCAAGAGCTTAACCTATTAGAGTTCATCATTAAGCTATCAAAAGAAGCGGGCTATCAAGGCAAGCTTGAAGAACTGACTGACGATGTTCTTATCTATCACCTAAAAATGCGCAACAGCGAAAAAGATGAGATGATCCCGGGCCTGAAAAAAGACCAAGAAGATGATTTCAAAACCGCAATTCTAAAAGCACGTGGCCTTCTTTAGTCGCCCGTTAGTTTAGAGCTCAATTGCCGTATAGATAAAACACTCAATTTTAAAAAGCGACCACCAGGTCGCTTTTTTGTTTCTGTTCGCTATTTTTTCGTCACAACTGTTATGACTTTTGTTGTTAAAGGTTGATAGCGTTAAAGAAATGAGAACAAGATTGTCGCTATAATCGCCATCCATAAGAATCTTCTAAAATAATAAGAGTGAGTGCGATAACAACAAATGCACCAAGCTCAATTTCAACAGGTTCTCTAAACCATACTTTCAAGTAATGTCGTCATGCCCGACTTAACCGGGCAAACAAGCCACAAAAAGGATAGTCCATGAGTCAGGATAAAATCGATATCAAAGATGTGACTCCTAAAACCTTTAACCCGAAAACACATAAAGGTAATGGAGATCGATTTAACCCAAGTAACCGAATCTATGTTCGAGAAAGCAAAGGTAAATTCCAACAACTGCGTCGCTATGGCGGTTGGTTCTTACTTTTACTTTTTGCGCTTATCCCATGGATTCCCTTTGGTGAACGTCAAGCGATCTTGCTCGATATCGGCAGCCAACAGTTCAACTTCTTTGGCACCACCTTATACCCGCAAGATCTGACCCTACTCGCGATCCTATTTATGATTGCCGCGTTTGGCCTGTTTTTCATAACCACCTTCTTAGGCCGCGTCTGGTGTGGCTATTTATGCCCGCAAACCGTCTGGACCTTCATGTATATCTGGTTCGAAGAGAAGCTAGAAGGCGCTGCCAATAAGCGAAGAAAACAAGACTCGGGCAAACTGACGAGCAATTTAATCCTCAGAAAAACCCTCAAACACATTGCGTGGTGGGCGATTGCCATTGCGACGGGCTTAACCTTTGTTGGTTACTTCATCCCAATCAAAGAGTTAGTGGTTGGCTTCTTTACCTTTAACTCGTCTTTCTGGCCGGTGTTTTGGGTACTGTTCTTTGCTGGATGTACTTATGCCAATGCGGGTTGGATGCGTTCAATTGTTTGTCTGCACATGTGTCCTTACGCGCGTTTCCAGTCGGCAATGTTCGATAAAGACACCTTCATCGTTGGTTACAACACAGAACGTGGTGAAAGCCGTGGCCCTCGCTCTCGTAAAGCCGATCCAAAAGAGCTTGGTCTAGGCGACTGTATTGACTGTAATCTGTGTGTACAAGTGTGCCCTACGGGTATCGATATCCGTGACGGCCTGCAATACGAGTGTATTAACTGCGGCGCGTGTATTGATGCCTGTGACAACACGATGGAGCGTATGGGCTATGAGAAAGGCCTGATCAATTACACCACCGAGCACAGACTTGAAGGTCACTCGACCAAGGTAATGCGTCCCAAGCTGTTGGGCTATGGCGCTATCTTGATCGTGATGCTGGGCTTGTTCTTCGCCCAAATCGCGAGCGTTGATCCTGCCGGCCTAAGTGTTCTGCGTGACCGAAACCAACTGTTTAGAGTCAATAACCAAGGGTTGGTTGAAAACACCTACACCTTGAAAGTGATCAACAAGACTCAACAAGAGCAAGAGTACAAACTCGGTGTTAGCGGACTGCCCGATTCTATCTGGTATGGTAAACAGACGATTACTGTCGATCCAGGCGAGGTTTTGAACCTACCTATCAGTTTAGGCGCCGACCCAGAAAAACTGAGCTCACCAGTTTCGACAATTCAGTTTATACTCTCGGATAATGAAGAGTTTACGATGGAAGTCGAAAGCCGCTTTATCAAGAAGCTCTGATACCCGCACCTTAGTGCTTGGTATAACAACCCAATAAATGGAAAAAGGCTCAGTAATGAGCCTTTTTTATTCTATGACGATGCAAGCCTTTAACTTTGATAACCTGACTCCTGACTTCATGTGGTACGCACTGGAGAGCATTGGAGTTCGTGCTGAATCCGGGCTTCTCGCTCTCAACAGCTACGAAAACCGGGTGTATCAATTCACCGATGAAGACCGTAAGCGCTACGTCGTTAAGTTTTATCGTCCGCAACGCTGGAACAAGGCACAGATCCAAGAAGAGCATGACTTCGCACTCGAGCTTATCGAGCAAGAGATGCCGGTTGCGCCTCCAATGCGAATCAACGGTGCAACCTTACATGAATACCAAGGCTACCTATTTGCACTATTTGAAAGTGTTGGCGGCAGACAGTATGAAGTTGACAATCTAGATCAATTGGAAGGCGTAGGACGCTTTCTTGGTCGTATTCATAAAGCCAGCGCGGGAAGAACATTCCAGCATCGCCCGACCATCAGCTTAGATGAATACCTTTATCAGCCACGTAAGATTCTAGAGAACTCTCAGTTTATCCCGACGCACCTAGAAAATGCCTTCTTCAATGACGTTGACCTTCTGATCAAAGAGCTAGAGAGCCAGTGGCCGAGCAACATTGAGAATATCCGCCTGCACGGTGACTGCCACCCTGGCAATATTTTGTGGCGCGATGGGCCAATGTTCGTCGATCTTGATGACGCACGTAACGGCCCTGCGATACAAGATCTGTGGATGCTGCTCAATGGCGAGCGCCAAGATAAGCTGATGCAACTGGATATTTTGCTAGAGAGTTACCAAGAGTTTTGCGATTTTAATACCGCACAACTGAAACTAATCGAACCACTACGCGGTCTACGTATGGTGCATTACATGGCATGGTTGGCGAAACGATGGCACGATCCTGCGTTTCCTCTGGCCTTCCCGTGGTTTAATGATCCGAAATATTGGGAGCAACAAGTACTTGCTTGTAAAGAGCAAATTGCTACCCTGCAAGAGCCACCACTTTCGTTAATGCCTCAGTGGTAACAGCAATCGCAACATACAACTAGATAAAAATTCAAACATAATGGAGATTGGATAAATGAAAAAGCTATTCGCATTTTTCTCATTGATCATGTTGAGCCTTACCGCTCACGCTGCGAAATTTAACGAAGGTGAACACTACAAAGTTCTCGACCTAGAAGCATCAAAAAAACCAATGGTGACAGAGTTCTTCTCTTTTTACTGCCCACACTGTAATAGCTTTGAGCCAATCATCCAGCAGCTAAAACAACAGCTACCTAAAGACGCTAAGCTACAGAAGAACCATGTTTCATTCATGGGTGGCAACATGGGTCTGCCAATGAGCAAAGCTTACGCGACAATGATTGCACTGAAAGTTGAAGATAAAATGGTGCCAGTGATGTTTAACCGCATCCACACAATGAACAAGCCACCACGTGATGAAGAAGAACTGCGTCAAATCTTCCTAGACGAAGGCGTTGATGCGAAGAAATTCGATGCTGCGTATAACGGCTTTGCTGTAGATTCTATGGTTCGTCGCTTCGACAAAGCATTCAAAGACAGCGGCCTTTCAGGTGTACCCGCTGTTGTGGTTAACAACCGCTACCTAGTAGAAGCTCAAGGTATCAACTCTCTTGATGAGTACTTCGAGCTCGTGAACTTCTTATTAAAGAAGTAAGCCATTGATGAAAGGAAGCTTCGGCTTCCTTTTTTTTTGCTAGTTCAAAAATCATTATTGATAAATAATTAACCTGGAAGTTTAAAGCTTTACTGCTATTAATAACCCGTCCTAAGAACCGGTGGGCAAGGAGCCCTTGAATGAAAATAAAAATAACTCTCTTGGCATTGAGCGTTGCGGCTTCTCCCGCTTTTGCCAAGCTTGCAGACCAACAAGGTTTCAGTGGTGAAATCTCTCTCAATACCGGGGTTACCTCTTCCACCTCGAACTTTAATACCGATGCTGATAGCAATCTTTCATCCACAGATCAGAAGGCTTCTTCGGAAAGCTCTTTTCTGGTTGCTCCTTTAGGTAGTGTTGCTTATACCTTTGGTGAAAAGCTAAACCATCAGGTATACACAGGTACCGCGCGAGATGATGTAGCAACAGGTACTGTAGTTCTCGAAGTCGGTTACAAATACCAACTTGAGTCAGGCATGGTGATCGACGCTTCACTGCTGCCAACCATTATGTCTGGTGAAACTTGGGCTGATCCATACAACACCACATCAGCTCGCACCAAGACCGATGAAACTGGCAATGCGTTTCGTTTGAAGCTAAGCAACATTGCGGGCTCAGCTTTCTCGCTAGACATGGCCTATGCGACCAAAGATGTCGACAAGGATGATATTCAAGATCAAGAGCTCAAACGAGATGCCAATACTCTCTACTTGAAAGGTCAATATCGCCTGCCACTTAGTCGTACCATGATGCTTATTCCATCCGTCATCTATCAAACACGTGATGCTGATGGTAAAGCTGAATCTTACGACCAATTCGGTGGTGAGGTAAGCTTGTTTGGTGGCATGGGGCGTCACAAGTACGCACTAACAGCGGGTTACAACCAACGCTCTTACGATGCGAGCAACCCGATCTACGACAAGAAACGCAGCGACGACAATATCAACCTATTCGCCGCCTATGAGTATGATCAATTCATGGATTGGGAAAACTGGTCGTTTATTTCACTGGCAGGCTACGGCACCAGCGACTCGAACATTACCTTCTACGACGAGTCTCAATATATAGTTTCAGTTGGCTTGAACTACAACTTCTAACCTTAGCGAGTATGAACTGCAATCCAACGAAAGCCTGCATCTAAGCAGGCTTTTTCTGCTTGCTAGACAGCTTGAGCCGTGAGTTGTTTCAGCAAGCGATCCATCGCGCGATAGCCTAGCGCTTCTGATAGATGTTTCTTTTCGATCTGCTCGTTACCGTCAAGGTCGGCAATGGTTCGTGCCACCTTAATAATTCGATGATAAGCACGAATCGATAAACCCAAGCGATGTAGTGCTGTCTCAAGAAACTCTGCATCTTCGCGTCGCAGTGGGCAATACTTCTCAATTTCTCGGCTACCTAACAGTGCATTCGATTTATGGTTGCGAGATAGCATTAACTCTCGCGCCTGCCTAACCCTTTGCTTAACTACTTGAGTGGTTTCACCGCGATCACCGCCTTCGGCCAACATTCCTTTTGGCAACAGAGGTATCTCCAATGACATATCGAACCTATCCAGCAAGGGCCCAGATAAGCGATTGAGGTAACGCAGGATGATCTGTGGGTTGGCGCGCGCCTGGTTACCTTCGTAATAACCCGTTGGACTTGGGTTAAGTGCACCGACCAATTGAAAACGCGCAGGAAAACGAGTCTTGCCCGCAGCACGGGAGATAATGATCTCGCCCGACTCTAGTGGCTCTCGTAATGAATCAAGCACCTTGCGCTCAAACTCCGGCATCTCATCTAAGAACAATAAGCCGTTATGCGCTAAAGAGATCTCTCCGGGGCGAGGCACCGAACCACCACCCACTAATGCCGCCATTGAACTGGAATGGTGAGGAGAGCGAAAAGGTCGTTGCTTCCAGTTGTATTGATTGATTTCTTGTTGCGTTAACGAGGCCACCGACGCGGTTTCCATCGCTTCGTCATCACTCATTTCAGGTAATAGGTCACGCAGTCGAGAAGCGAGCATAGTTTTTCCGGTTCCGGGTGGGCCAAGAAACAATAAGTTATGATTCCCAGCAGCGGCTATCTCTAGAGCTCGCTTGCCTTGTTGTTGGCCGATAATATCTTGTAGGTCGCGAAGCACTGAAACATCAGCCTGATGATGTTCCGTTCTATATAGCCCAAGCTGAGCCTGTCCACACATGTCAGCACAAACCTCCAACAAGGTTTGTGCAGATTTATGCGCTCCCTTGCCCACCAGCGCAGCCTGATCACCGTTATGATGTGGGACAACTAAGCATCGCTCTACACTGTCGGCGGCTAACGTCGCAGGCAAAACGCCCTTTACCGAGCGAAGTTCTCCTGACAATGCCAACTCACCGATAAATTCATGTTGAGCTATTTTTGATGTCGGAAGCTGATCTGACGCCACCAAAATCCCAAGCGCGATGGGCAGGTCAAAACGGCCACCTTCTTTGGGCAAATCGGCTGGGGCGAGATTGACCGTGATTCTTTTCGATGGAAACTCAAAGCGAGAATTGATGATCGCGCTTCTCACTCGGTCTTTAGATTCCTTGACCGTTGTTTCAGGTAGACCCACCAGCGTGAAGCCAGGCATTCCGTTGCTTATATGCACCTCAACGGTCACTTCTGGCGCCTCTACACCCACACTAGCTCGGCTATGAATTATCGCGAGTCCCATAACTTTCCTTTGTCTTTGATTTAAAAGTATTCGCTCTGGATATTCGTTGCTCACCAAAGCGATAAGGTTGTTATATAGCTTGGTGGAATGGTATTTTAATGTGAAAAAAGAATGACATTTCCCTTGTCATGCGGCAGATTTGTGTGATAACACTAGAGATGTAGACATTTACTGAAGACAATAAACGAGAAAACTCGAATATTATGATTTTTAACGCTCGCATTTACGCACTGATTAACCTGATTATCGTAGTCATTATTAAGACTGCGCGGGGGCGAGTGGGAAGAAAGTAACCACGAATTAGAAAAAACCCCCGCACTGACAAGTCCGGGGGTTTTTTCTAATTTAAACATTCGATTTTTATATTTTTGAGCATTTTCGGCTTTGCCGATTTACAGGAAGAATGGGAGCACAAGATGTGCAGAGACAAAGGAAACAGTTACCAAAATAAAGGTAATACGGGAGAATTCCGATGAAAGGCGCAGAACTAGTCGTATCCGCACTCAAGCAACAAGGAATTGAGACCGTATTTGGTTACCCCGGTGGTGCCATCATGCCAATCTACGATGCACTCTATGACGGCGGGGTTGAACATATCCTATGTCGCCATGAGCAAGGCGCCGCTATGGCCGCGATCGGCATGGCTAGAGCAACACAAGATGTCGCTGTTTGTATGGCAACCTCGGGACCAGGTGCAACCAACCTAGTCACTGGCCTTGCTGATGCCTTTATGGATTCAATCCCATTGGTTGCTATCACAGGTCAGGTTGCAAGTTCCCACATTGGTACCGATGCATTCCAAGAAATGGATGTGATTGGTATGTCTCTGTCATGTACTAAACACAGCTACCTAGTAACTGATATTGAAGAGCTAGCTCCAACCCTCGCTGAAGCGTTTGTGGTAGCAAAGTCTGGCCGCCCTGGCCCGGTTATCGTCGATATCGCTAAAGACGTTCAACTAGCAGAAACACCTGTTAACGCTCTTCCTGAATTTACTCCACCCGCAATTCCTGTTGCGACAACTGATGCCATTGAACAGGCACAGTACTTTTTGTCTCAAGCGACCCGTCCTGTTTTATACGTAGGTGGTGGTGTTCAACTTGCTAAAGCAACCGATGCGGTTCGTGAGTTTTTACGCCTAAACCCAATG
Source organism: Vibrio sp. 10N.247.311.49 (assembly GCF_041467655.1). Taxonomy (NCBI): domain Bacteria; kingdom Pseudomonadati; phylum Pseudomonadota; class Gammaproteobacteria; order Vibrionales; family Vibrionaceae; genus Vibrio; species Vibrio sp. 10N.247.311.49. The sequence continues at coordinate 53,496 of NZ_JBFSVA010000021.1, read as the reverse complement.
CCAGCAGTAAGCACACTGAAAGGCTTGGGCACTATCGAACGTGACGACCCACACTACCTTGGCATGCTGGGTATGCACGGCACTAAAGCCGCTAACCTTGTGGTTCAAGAGAGTGACCTGTTGATTGTTGTCGGTGCTCGTTTTGATGACCGAGTAACTGGCAAACTCGATACCTTTGCGCCGCATGCTAAGGTTATCCATATCGATATCGATGCCGCTGAGTTCAGCAAACTGCGTCTTGCCAATGCGCCAATTCGCGGTGACATCAACAAGATCATGCCTCAACTAGAGCTAAGCCAAGACATCTCCTCTTGGGTTCATCACTCTGAAGGTCTTCGTAGCTCATTCAAATGGCGTTACGACCACCCTGGTGATCTGATTTTTGCTCCACTGCTGTTGAAGCAACTGTCAGACATGATGCCAGCAAGCTCTATCGTATCGACTGATGTGGGCCAACACCAAATGTGGGCAGCTCAGCACATTCAGCCTCGCGATCCACAGAACTTCATTACCTCTGCCGGTTTAGGCACCATGGGCTTTGGCTTGCCAGCTGCAATGGGTGCTTCGGTTGGGCGTCCTGATGACCAATCTATTCTAATCTCTGGTGATGGCTCGTTCATGATGAACGTGCAAGAGCTTGGCACATTGAAGCGTCGTCAGATCCCAGTGAAGATGGTACTGCTTAATAACTCTCGCTTGGGTATGGTTCGCCAATGGCAATCGTTGTTCTTCGATGGCCGCCACAGTGAAACCATCCTAGATGACAACCCAGACTTCGTGATGCTAGCGAAAGCCTTCGATATCCCGGGTAAAACCATCACGCGCAAAGAAGAAGTAGAGCCAGCACTGAAAGAGATGCTAGAAAGCAAAACCGCTTACCTACTTCATGTTCTTATTGATGAAGAAGAGAACGTATGGCCACTAGTACCGCCAGGTGCTTCAAACAGTGAGATGTTGGAGAACACATAACATGAAAAGATACCTATTAGACATCAAAGCCGATGATAAGCCTGTACTACTAGAGCGTGTTCTTCGTGTTATCCGCCACCGTGGCTTTATTGTTAAGCAAGTCGCGGGCACTCAAAACCACGAAAGTAAAGTGGCGAGTGTAGAGATCATTGTAGACAGTGACCGTCCGATCTCGTTCTTGGTAAACCAAATCGAAAAGCTGTGGGATGTACGTACCGTTGACGTTATCTCGATCAGCCGTAATGAACTGCCAAACAACAACTTACAACAAAAGATAAACGCATAAGGAACCGCAAACATGACAGCTAAAACAGCAGACTATATTTGGTTTAACGGTGAGATGGTTCCTTGGGCAGAGGCGAACGTTCACGTCCTGACTCACGCAATGCACTACGGTACTTCTGTGTTTGAAGGTGTTCGTTGTTACAACACACCAAAAGGGCCGGTTATCTTCCGTCACCCTGAACATGCTAAGCGCCTAAAAGACTCAGCAAAAATCTATCGCTTCCCTATTCCTTACACTGAGGAAGAAATTATGGAAGCGACTCGCGAAACGCTACGCCAAAATAAGCTAGAGTCAGCGTACATCCGCCCTCTAGGTTTCGTAGGTAACGTTGGTTTGGGTGTCTGCCCGCCAGAAAATACTGAGATGGAACTGATCATCGCTGCTTTCCCTTGGGGGTCTTACCTAGGCGAAGAAGCACTAGAAAACGGCGTTGATGCAATGATTTCTAGCTGGAACCGTGCCGCTCCAAACACGATCCCAACCGCAGCAAAAGCCGGTGGTAACTACCTATCTTCACTATTAGTTGGTGGCGAAGCTCGCCGTCATGGTTACGATGAAGGCATCGCACTGAGTGTTGATGGTTACCTTTCTGAAGGGGCTGGTGAGAACATCTTTGTGGTACGTAACGGCGTGCTATCCACACCACCAGCGACCAGTGCGATTCTGCCGGGTATAACGCGTGATTCGATCATGACACTAGCAAAAGACATGGGTTATGAGATCCGTGAAGAGAACATTGCTCGTGAAGCGCTATACCTTGCCGATGAAGTATTCATGACAGGCACAGCGGCGGAAATCGTTCCGGTTCGCAGCGTAGACAAAATTACAGTAGGTGAAGGCAAACGCGGTCCTATCACTGAAAAAGTTCAAGCGGCTTACTTTGGTCTATTCAATGGAACCACTGAAGATAAGTGGGGCTGGTTAGACTACGTTTACCCAGCAGACCAAACTTCAGAAAACCAAACGCAAACAACTAAGTAAGCAACAGCCAAATATTTTATAAGGATTTAAGCAATGCCAATCTATCGTTCAGCAACGACTACCCACGGACGCAACATGGCTGGTGCGCGCGCTTTATGGCGTGCAACTGGCGTTAAAGATGATGACTTCGGTAAGCCAATCATCGCAGTTGTAAACTCTTTCACTCAATTCGTACCAGGCCACGTTCACCTTAAAGATATGGGTCAATTGGTAGCAGGTGAAATCGAGAAAGCGGGCGGTATCGCTAAAGAATTCAACACCATCGCAGTTGATGATGGTATCGCAATGGGTCACGGTGGCATGCTGTACTCACTGCCATCACGTGAGCTTATCGCAGACTCAGTAGAGTACATGGTGAATGCTCACTGTGCGGATGCGATGGTATGTATCTCTAACTGTGACAAAATCACTCCGGGAATGATGATGGCTGCAATGCGCCTTAACATCCCAGTGATCTTTGTATCAGGCGGCCCAATGGAAGCAGGTAAAACCAAGCTTTCCGATCAAATCATCAAGTTAGACCTTGTTGATGCAATGATTCAAGGTGCCGATCCAACGATTTCTGATGAGCAAAGTGAGCAAGTAGAACGTTCTGCGTGTCCGACATGTGGTTCTTGTTCAGGTATGTTCACGGCTAACTCAATGAACTGTCTAACTGAAGCGCTAGGCCTATCTCAGCCTGGTAACGGTTCTATGCTAGCAACGCACGCTGACCGTGAAGAGCTATTCATCAATGCTGGTAAGCGTATCGTTGACCTGACTAAGCGTTACTACGAGCAAGATGACGCATCAGCACTGCCTCGTAACATCGCGAACCGCGCAGCCTTTGAAAATGCAATGGCTCTAGATATCGCAATGGGTGGCTCGAGTAACACCGTTCTTCACCTATTGGCAGCAGCTCAAGAAGGTGAAGTCGACTTTGATATGGGTGATATCGACGAGATGTCTCGCCGCGTTCCACACCTATGTAAGGTTGCGCCTTCAACACCTAAATACCACATGGAAGACGTTCACCGCGCTGGTGGTGTTATGGCTATCCTAGGTGAACTAGACCGCGCAGGCCTACTGAACAACCAAACTCGCACTGTACTTGGCCTAAGCATGCAAGAGCAGCTAGCTCAATACGACATCATGCAGACAGAAGACGAAGCGGTACTTAAGTTCTTCCGCGCGGGCCCAGCAGGTATTCGTACCACCAAAGCCTTCTCACAAGATTGCCGTTGGGATCATCTTGATGACGACCGTAAAGAAGGTTGTATCCGTACTAAAGAGAATGCATTCAGCCAAGAAGGTGGCCTAGCCGTACTTTCAGGCAACATCGCCGTTGACGGTTGTATCGTTAAGACAGCAGGTGTTGATGAAGAGAACCTGAAATTCCAAGGTCCTGCTATCGTATTTGAAAGCCAAGATAGTGCTGTTGATGGCATCTTAGGTGGCAAAGTGAAAGCGGGCGAAGTGGTTGTTATTCGTTACGAAGGTCCTAAAGGTGGTCCGGGCATGCAAGAAATGCTTTACCCAACCACTTACCTAAAATCTATGGGTCTAGGCAAGTCTTGTGCTCTATTAACAGATGGTCGTTTCTCGGGTGGTACATCGGGTCTGTCTATCGGTCACGCTTCTCCAGAAGCAGCAAGTGGCGGTGTGATTGGTCTAGTAAACACTGGCGATATCATCACTATCGACATCCCTAGCCGTTCGATCACACTTGATGTGCCTGAAGCTGAACTAGAAGCGCGTCGTGTTAAGCAAGACGCACTAGGCTGGAAACCAGAAAACCGTCAGCGTGAAGTGTCTTTCGCACTGAAAGCTTACGCAAGCATGGCGACCAGTGCCGACAAAGGCGCCGTGCGTGATAAGTCTAAGCTAGAGGGCTAGTCTATGAGTGATGACACGGTCAGTCCCCAAAAACAAACTGGCGCAGATTATCTGCGTCAGATCCTGAGAGCGCCAGTTTACGAAGCCGCAATCGTGACACCTCTGCAAGAGATGCCTCGCTTAAGTGCTCGCATTGGTAATCAGGTTCAGCTAAAGCGTGAAGACCGTCAGCCGGTCCACTCGTTCAAGCTACGTGGTGCCTACAACATGGTATCAAGCCTTTCAGAGCAACAGAAAGCCGCAGGTGTGATTGCAGCATCGGCAGGTAACCATGCTCAAGGTATGGCGCTGTCCGGTTCTAAGCTTGGTATTCAAACCACGATTGTGATGCCAAAAACCACACCAGACATCAAGGTTGATGCGGTACGTGGCTTTGGCGGTAACGTAGTTCTACACGGCAGCAACTTTGATGAAGCTAAAGCTGAAGCAGAACGCCTTTCTGCTGAACATGGCTTTACCTTTGTACCGCCTTTCGATCACCCACTGGTGATTGCAGGACAAGGCACGATGGGTATGGAGATGCTGCAGCAGAATGGTCATATGGATTACATCTTTGTGCCGGTTGGTGGTGGTGGCTTAGCTGCGGGTGTTGCTGTATTAGTAAAACAGCTGATGCCAGAGATTAAAGTCATTGCAGTAGAACCAGAAGATTCGTCTTGCTTAAAAGCGGCCCTCGATGCCGGTGAACCTGTGGTACTGGATCAAGTCAGCATGTTTGCCGATGGCGTTGCGGTTAAGCGCATTGGTGAAGAGACATTCCGTCTGTGTCAGCAGTACATCGATGGTCACATTGCCGTGTCTAGCGATGAGATCTGCTCTGCGGTCAAAGACATCTTTGAAGACACTCGTGCGATTGCCGAGCCTTCTGGTGCGCTTGCTCTGGCTGGTTTAAAGAAGTTTGCAGAGCAGAACCAACTGCAAGGCAAACAACTGGCAACTGTACTTTCTGGTGCTAATACCAACTTCCATGGTCTGCGCTATGTGTCTGAACGTTGTGAGCTGGGTGAAAAGCGCGAAGGTCTACTTGCGGTTACTATTCCTGAGCGACAAGGTGCCTTCCTAGAGTTCTGTAATATCATTGGCGGCCGTGCTGTGACTGAGTTTAACTACCGTCATAACGATGACAGCCTAGCGAACATCTTCGTCGGTGTACGTCTCAATGGTGGACAAGAAGAACTCGATCACATCATCAACGACCTGCGTGAAGGTGGCTATCCAGTCGTCGATCTGTCTGATGATGAGATGGCAAAACTGCACATTCGTTACATGATTGGTGGCAAACCATCAAAACCATTGAAAGAGCGCCTATACAGCTTCGAGTTTCCTGAATACCCAGGAGCATTGATTAAGTTCCTTGATACCTTAGGTACCCATTGGAATATCAGCCTGTTCAACTACCGTAACCACGGCGCTGATTACGGCCGTGTATTGTGTGGATTCGAACTGGATGATGATGATTTAGCTCAGTTCTCAACACATCTACGAGAGCTTGGCTATCAGTGTAAAGATGAAACCGATAACCCTTCCTACAAGTTCTTCTTGTCATAAGAGTTAACGACCGAATCAAAAAGAGCGAGTATTTACTCGCTCTTTTTATTGGTGCTGATTCAACTCAAACTTGAAAAGGATCTTCTCGCTAAGATCATTAGATCGCCTTGCGATGATCCAACCAATCTTGGTGAAGTTGTTCACTCGATCCTAGGTATTTCACCATCCACTCGATCAACTTATGGTTATCGTCTTTTCGCCACACCAAACAACAATGACTCTGCGGACTCGGTTCAGGCAGTATTTTTTCCACCAGCAAGCCTTGTTCGATAATTGGCGCGGAAATGTGCCTCGGCATATAACCCACCCCTACTCCATTTTTAAGGCATTCAATTGCGCTATACCAATTGGGTAACAACAGGCGTCTTTGACTTGAGTAGTGGCCTGTGTGTCGCTTAGGGAGCACACTGGAGGTATCATCCAAGCAGATGGCTGGATATTGGCTCACGAACTCTTCATTGAGGTTCTGTTCGCGCACACACGGGTGACTTGGCGACATTACAAATGCCCAATCTAATTGCCCCATGTCTTTGACTTCAAAATCGCCACCAACTGGCACAGCTGAGGTGGCGCCAATCACGATATCCGCCCTGCCCTGTGCAATCGCTTCCCATGAGCCGTTAAACACCTCCATGTTGATCTGAAGTTCGGCAAACTCAAAGGTTTGATAGAACTCTTCAATCATCGGCTTCATCTTGTCGAGCTTCACCACATTATCGAGCGTCAGACGCAAGGTTTTCTTCCAACCTCGAGCTGCTCGACGAGTCTGGGCACTGACCTCTTCCATTTGCCTCAGTAGTGCACGCGCCTCTTCAATGAACAGTTCACCTGCCGGAGTGAGCTCAACCTTTCTCGGTAAACGCCTGAAAAGCAGCACATCCAGTTCTTGTTCGACCTGTCTGACACCATAACTGATCGCCGAGGGCACTTTGTGCAACTGCTCAGCCGCCGCGGTAAAACTGCCCAAGCGCGCTACCGTATCGAGCATTTCTAAAGAGGATTTAGAGAACATAAGCCTTCAAATTTTTTGATTGATAACCACATATTTTAGCGTTTTATTTTATCAGGTCTGAAAAATAGAATGTCAGCATAAATAAACAGGGGCTTTCACTTCTGTATATCAAACAATTTTTTTGATGATAAAAACATCACTACCTTTAGCTTAATGGCATCTTATGAATATTTCTAAATTTCAATTGGTCTACCTTGCAGTTCTTTCAATGCTTGGCTTTATTGCGACCGATATGTACCTTCCTGCATTTAAGGCAATGGAAGTTGATTTCGCAACCGGCCCAGAGCAGATTGCCCTGTCTTTAACGGTATTCCTTGGCGGTATGGCAATGGGTCAGCTTCTTTGGGGTCTGGCGAGTGACAAGTATGGTCACCGTAATACGCTGGCGGTTGGTCTTGTTATCTTTACTGCAGCTTCATTCGGCTTAGCATTCAGCACCGAGGTATGGCATCTACTGACACTGCGCTTCATTCAAGCGATCGGCGTATGTGCTCCTGCGGTAATCTGGCAAGCAATGGTTATCAAGCGTTACTCACAAAGCAGTAGCCAACAAATTTTTGCAACCATCATGCCTTTGGTTGCGCTATCTCCTGCATTAGCACCTCAGCTAGGTGTGTTACTGGCGGATAGCTTTGGCTGGCACAGCATCTTCATCACATTAACCTTGATGGGTGCACTGCTAGTGGCAACAACAATGGCTCAACCAAAAGAAGCGCCCGAAGTAAAACAAACATCGATTAAGACAGACATCAAGATGTTGCTTAAATCAAAGCCTTACATGGGTAATGTTTTAATGTTTGCATCAGCATCGGCAGCGTTCTTCGCTTACCTAACGGGTATGCCTGAGATCATGGCTCAGCTAGGTTATGAAGCAAAAGACATCGGTTTGAGCTTTATCCCACAAACAATCGCGTTCATGGCGGGTGGTTACTTCGGTAAGCAAGCAGTGAAGAAATATGGCGATGGCGTTGTACTAAGAAACCTTATCGGTTTGTTCAGTGTAGCGGCGATGCTTATCTTTATCGCATCACAGTGGGAACTGACGTCAATCTGGCCTCTACTTGCGCCTTTCTGTTTGATTGCTGTCGCAAACGGCGCACTTTACCCAATCGTAGTAAACCGTGCTCTATCAAGCGCTAAACAAAGCCCAGCAACAGCTGCTGGTCTACAAAACAGCCTGCAAATCAGTATCAGTGGCCTATCAAGTGCATTGGTCGCGGCAATGGCTAGCCAAGCACTAAGCGCGACGGGTATTGCCGTTGTGATCTGTTTGGGTGCGTTGTGGGTTGGCTATATTGTTTCGAACAAAGAGCTTTCTGAACACTTCGCGACACCTGACAACTCTCGAGTAGTCGCTGACGAGAAACAAGACTAGTTTCTAAGTTAACGAAAACAAAAAAGAGCGAGATTACTCGCTCTTTTTTTATATCTAGATAAATAAGAAAAAGCCAGTAGCGGTACTACTGACTTTCATTTAAATCATCTTATTTGTTAAGAGACTACTTTTTCTTAGTCGGACGTTTCCAATCAGCGATCTTGCGCTCTTTAGCTCGGCTGATAACCAGCTCATTTTCCAACACATCACGCGTCACTGTAGAGCCAGCACCAACCGTCGCACCATTACCAATCGTAACAGGCGCGATTAATTGGCTGTCTGAACCAACAAACACGTCATCACCAATAATGGTCTTAAACTTATTCGCCCCATCGTAGTTACAAGTAATTGCACCCGCACCCACGTTTACGCGCTGACCAATTTCAGCATCCCCAAGATAAGTCAGGTGGTTGGCTTTAGAGCCTTCGCCAAGGCGAGTGTTCTTCACTTCAACAAAGTTACCGACGTGCGAATCGTTACGCATGTCTGCACCAGGGCGTAGGCGAGTAAATGGACCAACCGTACAGTCTTCACCAACAGTCGCTCCTTCGATTACGCTGTATGGACGAATAACTGTGTTGTCATCGATCTCACAGTCTTTCAGCACGCAGCCAGTGCCGATAACCACTTTATCGCCAATGCTTACGCTGCCTTCGATGATAACGTTAGTATCAATCTCAACGTCCATACCGCACTGCAGTTCACCACGCAGATCAAAGCGGCTTGGGTCGCGTAGCATCACGCCTTGCTTCAATAGCTTATCGGCTTGCGTAGCTTGGTAAGCGCGCTCTAGGCGAGCCAGTTGCGAACGATCGTTAACGCCTTCCACTTCAATTGGGCTTACTGGGTGTACCGCTTCAACTGCACGACCTTCGTCGTGAGCCGCAGCGATAACGTCAGTCAGGTAATATTCACCCTGTGCGTTGTCGTTGCTTAGACCTGACAACCAGCGCTTCAGATCGCCACCAGTCGCCACCATAACGCCGGTATTGATCTCTTTGATAAGCTTCTGCTCATCCGTTGCATCTTTCTGTTCAACGATAGCCACAACAGGGCCATTACGACGAATAATACGTCCGTAGCCCATCGGGTTGTCTAACACGACAGTAAGTAGCGCGATGCCACCGTTTGGTTGAGCGTCTAATAGGTTTTCAATGGTTTCAGGTGAGATCAGTGGAACATCACCGTATAGCACCAATACTTTTTCATCATCAGCGAAATGTGCAGATGCTTGATCCACAGCGTGACCCGTACCCAGCTGCTCAGCTTGCAGTGCCCAGTTTACAGATTCTTCAGCTAGAGTAGCCTTCATCTGATCACCACCGTGGCCGTAAACCAGGTTGATGTTTTGAGCGCCTAAACCATTACATGTATCGATAACATGCTTCACCATTGGCTTACCCGCAAGTGTGTGCAGAACCTTTGGTGTGTTTGAATACATGCGAGTGCCTTTGCCCGCCGCGAGAATTACCGCGCTAAACTTCATTGTAAACCTATCCAACGTTATTTTTATTAAGCCGATATTGTAACCGTTTTTGGGCAAAAAATTAAATCGCAATAACCATTTAACCAGTAGTGATACGTAAAAGAAGCATTTTTGAGAATCTAAAAATGCAAAAAGGCGACCCTTAGGTCGCCTTTATCTCAGAGTCTGTAATCTTAAAAAGATTAACGACGCTGTTTTGTCAGTTCGATAACTCGTAACTGAGCAATGGCTTTAGCCAGTTCACCGGCCGCTTGTGCGAAGTCTATGTCGCCATGCTGATTTTGGATATTCTCCACAGCCTTGCGCTTAGCTTCTTCCGCCTTTGCTGCGTCTAGCTCTTCACCACGGATAGCTGTATCAGCCAGTACAGTTGCTGTACCAGGCTGAACTTCTACCATACCACCAGAAACATAAATGATTTCTTCGTGGCCGTGCTGCTTAACAATACGCACCATGCCAGGCTTGATAGCGGTCAGCAGTGGACAGTGACCATGGAAAATACCAAGTTCACCCTCACTACCGGTCACCTGAAACGTCTCAACAAGGCCTGAGAAAATTTGTTTCTCTGCACTTACAACGTCTAGGTGAAAGGTTATTGCTGCCATATCGCCTCCTAGTTAGCCTTATAGCTTCTTAGCATTCTCGATAGCTTCGTCAATTGCACCACAGTACATGAACGCTTGCTCTGGAATGTCATCGTATTCACCAGATAGAAGACCTTGGAAGCCACGTAGAGTCTCTTTAAGAGGTACGTAAATGCCTGGGTCACCTGTAAATACTTCCGCTACGTGGTAAGGCTGAGTTAGGAACTTCTCAATCTTACGAGCACGAGATACAACTTGCTTATCTTCTTCAGATAGCTCGTCCATACCTAGGATAGCAATGATATCTTTCAGCTCTTTATAGCGCTGAAGAGTAGACTGAACGCCACGAGCGATGTCGTAGTGCTCTTGTCCAACTACCAATGGATCCAGTTGACGTGAAGTAGAATCTAGCGGGTCGATCGCAGGGTATAGACCCATAGATGCGATGTTACGGTTAAGTACAACCGTTGCATCCAAGTGAGCGAACGTTGTTGCTGGAGACGGGTCAGTCAAGTCATCCGCAGGTACGTATACCGCCTGTACAGACGTGATAGAACCAGCTTTAGTTGACGTGATACGCTCTTGTAGAACACCCATTTCTTCAGCCAGTGTAGGTTGGTAACCTACCGCAGAAGGCATACGACCTAGAAGTGCTGATACTTCAGTACCTGCTAGTGTGTAACGGTAGATGTTATCAACGAACAGTAGAACGTCACGACCTTCGTCACGGAAGCGCTCTGCCATTGTTAGGCCAGTCAGGGCAACACGTAGACGGTTACCTGGTGGCTCGTTCATCTGACCGTAAACCATCGCTACTTTTGATTCTTCAGGTTTTTCGATGTTTACAACACCTGCTTCCTGCATCTCAAAGTAGAAATCGTTACCTTCACGAGTACGCTCACCTACACCTGCAAATACAGATAGGCCTGAGTGTTGAAGTGCGATGTTGTTGATAAGTTCCATCATGTTAACGGTCTTACCTACACCAGCACCACCGAATAGACCGATTTTACCACCCTTAGCGAATGGACAAATCAAGTCGATTACTTTAACACCAGTTTCTAGAAGAGCTGTCTCGTTAGACTGCTCTTCATAGCTTGGAGCTTCACGGTGAATGGCGTAATGCTCTTCAGCACCAATCTCGCCACACTCATCAATCGCGTCACCTAGGACATTCATGATACGACCCAATGTCTTAGTACCTACTGGTACTGAGATTGGAGCGCCAGTATTTTCAACTGTCAAACCACGACGTAAACCATCAGAGCTACCCATTACGATTGCGCGAACTACGCCACCGCCAAGTTGTTGCTGAACTTCAAGAACTAGACGTTCTTGTACTTCATTAACATTCAGAGCGTCGTATACACGAGGTACTTCACCCTGTGGGAACTCTACGTCGACTACCGCACCGATGATCTGTACGATCTTACCTGTAGCCATCGTTAATCCTCTAACTATTTAGTTTTACCTAAGCTTAAACCGCAGCTGCGCCTGAAACGATCTCAGAAAGTTCTTGTGTAATTGCCGCTTGACGCGCTTTGTTGTACACAAGTTCTAAGTCATCAATAATGTCACCAGCGTTATCTGTTGCTGATTTCATAGCAATCATTCGAGCCGCTTGCTCACAAGCAAGGTTCTCGACCACACCTTGATATACTTGAGATTCGACGTAGCGAACCAGTAGTGCATCTAGTAGTGGTTTTGGCTCAGGCTCATAAATGTAGTCCCAAGCATGATCGCGTTTCATGTCTTCGCTGTCTGATTTAGGCAAAGGAAGTAATTGATCGATCGTTGGTTCTTGTACCATAGTGTTTTCAAACTTGTTGAACACTACGAACAGGCGATCCAATTCGCCTTCATCATATTTCTTCAGCATAACGCTTACAGAGCCAATCAAGTCTTCAAGGCTTGGGCGATCGCCCAGACCAGAAACTTGAGCTGCTACTTTCGCGCCGCTGTTGTTGAAAAATGCTGTCGCTTTTGAACCTACAATTGCAAGTTCTACATCAGCACCTTTCTCAGACCAATCTTTCATGTCGTTCATAGCTTTTTTGAACAAGTTAATGTTCAAACCACCACAAAGACCACGGTCTGTAGAAACGATGATGTAACCAACACGTTTGGCTTCACGTTCCTCAAGATAAGGATGCTTATACTCGAGGCTACCATTAGCCAAATGACCGATCACTTTACGCATTGTTTCTGCATATGGACGAGTAGCTTCCATTGCGTCTTGAGAACGACGCATTTTCGAAGCTGCTACCATTTCCATTGCTTTCGTAATCTTCTGTGTGCTTTTAACACTACCGATTTTATTACGTATCTCTTTTGCGCCGGCCATCGTTACTCTCCGTTAATGGTATGAGGTGGCCCTAAGACCACCTACCAATTACCAGGTCTGGGTTGCCTTGAAATCGTCAACAAGCTTCTTCAGCTCAGCTTCGATTTCTTTGTTGAAAGCACCCGTTGCGTCGATCTGTGTTGCTAGATCAGCGTATTGACCACGAGCAAACGACAGTAAAGCAGCTTCAAAATCTAGAACTTTTGACAGTTCTACGTCTTGAAGGTATCCACGCTCTGCAGCGAAGATTACTAGAGCTTGGTCAAATACAGACATAGGAGCATATTGTTTCTGCTTCATCAGTTCTGTAACTTTTTGACCGTGGTCTAGTTGCTTTTTGGTCGCTTCATCAAGATCCGATGAGAACTGTGCAAATGCTGCTAGTTCACGGTATTGAGCTAGAGCAGTACGGATACCGCCAGATAGCTTCTTGATGATTTTAGTCTGCGCCGAACCACCTACACGAGAAACTGAGATACCAGGGTCAACAGCTGGACGTACGCCCGCGTTGAATAGCTCAGTTTGTAGGAAGATCTGACCATCGGTAATCGAGATTACGTTCGTCGGTACGAATGCAGATACGTCACCAGCTTGCGTTTCGATGATAGGAAGAGCAGTTAAAGAACCCGTCTTGCCTTTCACTTCGCCTTTAGTGAATTCTTCTACGTAGTGTTCGCTTACACGAGCAGCACGCTCTAGTAGACGAGAGTGAAGGTAGAAAACATCACCAGGGAACGCTTCACGACCTGGTGGACGCTTAAGTAGTAGCGAGATTTGACGGTAAGCGACAGCTTGCTTAGATAGGTCATCATAAACAATCAGTGCATCTTCACCGCGATCACGGAAGTATTCGCCCATCGCACAACCAGCATACGGTGCAAGGTATTGCAGCGCTGCAGATTCAGAAGCCGATGCAACAACAACAACAGTGTTTGCTAGTGCGCCGTGCTCTTCTAGTTTGCGAACTACGTTAGCAATAGTCGACGCTTTTTGGCCGATAGCTACGTAGATAGAGAAAATACCAGAATCTTTTTGGTTAATAATCGCATCGATCGCCATTGCTGTTTTACCAGTCTGACGGTCACCGATTACTAGTTCACGTTGACCACGACCGATAGGGATCATTGAGTCAACAGACTTGTAACCAGTTTGAACAGGTTGATCTACCGATTTACGGTCGATTACACCTGGTGCGATAATTTCTACAGGCGAAGTCAATTTAGCTTCGATTGGACCTTTACCATCAATTGGCTCACCTAGCGTGTTTACAACACGACCAAGCATTTCAGGACCTACTGGTACTTCTAGAATACGACCAGTACCTGTAACTTTCATGCCTTCCTGTAGGTCAGCATACGGGCCCATTACAACAGCACCAACCGAATCACGGTTCAAGTTCAGTGCTAGAGCGTAACGGCCACCCGGTAGTTCGATCATTTCACCTTGCATCACGTCCGCTAGGCCGTGGATGCTAAGGATGCCATCGCTTACAGAAACGATAGTACCTTCATTGCGAGCTTCACTAACAACGTCGAAAGATTCAATACGTTGTTTAATTAGATCGCTAATTTCAGTGGAATTAAGTTGCATGCTCCAATCCCCATTAAGACTGCAATGCATCGCTCAGGCGGTCTAAACGACTGCGCGCTGAGTTATCGATGACTAGGTCTCCGGCTCGAATAATAACTCCACTAAGTAGAGTCTCATCTATACTGCAATTCAGCTGAACTTTGCGCGCAAGGCGCAGTTCCAATTTGCTGATAATGCTTGTGCGTTGTTCTTCAGAAAGTTCAACAGCTGAAGTAACTTCAACGTCGATCTCTTTCTCATACTCTTTTTTGAGTATAAAGAACTCTTTACAAACATCAGGAAAAGCCATTAAGCGGCCATTCTCTGCCATCACTTTAATTAAGTTCTGGCCGAATTCATCAAATTGTTCGCCACAAATTACAATGAATACTTCAGCTAATTTTTCAGCAGTCATAGAACCGCTTAATAAATTGTGAACATCATCATTTTGTGCCACTTCGGCAGCAAAAGTAAGCATTTGACCCCATTGGTCTAGCTCACCTTTATCTACCGCAAAGTCAAACGCTGCTTTAGCATAGGGGCGTGCGATTGTAGTCAAATCAGACATATACAGCCCCTTGCTTTAAAGTTTTGCAGTAATGTTGTTAAGAAGATCATCGTGTACATCTTTATCGATTGTACGCTCAAGGATTTTCTCAGCACCAGCTATAGCCAGAGTTGCGACTTGTTTGCGCAGGTCATCACGGGCACGTGTACGCTCTGCTTCAATTTCTGCTTCAGCTTGCGCTAAGATTTTCTGGCGTTCTGCCTGAGCTTCTTCGCGTGCTTCATCAATAATTTGAGCTTTACGTTTGTTTGCCTGATCAATAACCTCAGTTGCAGTGCGCTTTGCTTCTTTCATTTGCTCAGAAGCGTTGGCTTGTGCCAGGTTCAAGTCTTTAGCAGCGCGTTCAGCGGCTACAAGACCGTCAGCAATTTTTTTCTGACGTTCTTCAATTGCTTGCATGATTGGTGGCCATACATATTTCATGCAGAACCAAACAAACAGTGAAAAAGCAATTGCTTGACCTAGCAGAGTTGCGTTCATATTCACAACAGCTACCCCTCGTTAAGAATCAACTACAAAAATTTAATTAACTATTAAAGAGTTAATTAGCCTGCTAGTTGACCAACAAATGGGTTAGCAAACGTGAATAGTAGTGCGATTACGATACCGATCATTGGAACAGCATCCAGTAGACCAGCGATGATGAACATCTTAACTTGTAGCATTGGAGCCATTTCAGGTTGACGCGCAGCGCCTTCTAGGAATTTACCACCAAGAATAGCAAAACCAATTGCAGTACCTACGGCACAAAGACCAACAATAATAGCAACAGCGATTGCTGAAAAACTTAGTACAGTTTCCATTTACGTTCTCCGATTAACATTAATAGTTAGAATAAAGCTTAAAAATTTTTTAGTGATCACTATCTTCATGAGCCATTGATAAGTAAACGATTGTCAACATCATGAAAACAAACGCTTGAATCAATATAACTAAGATATGGAAGATAGCCCAAGGTAGTGCACCTACCCATTGTAAGTACCACGGTAGCATTGCCGCGATAAGAATAAACACCACCTCACCCGCAAACATATTACCAAATAAACGCATACCTAGAGATAGTGGCTTCGCTAATAACGAAATTACCTCAAGTACCAAGTTAAATGGGATCATGATTGGGTGATTAAATGGATGCAGTGCCAATTCTTTAGCAAATCCGCCTAGGCCTTTCACTTTGATGCTGTAGTAGATCATCAGAGCAAAAACACCCAAAGCCATTGCCATGGTTATATTTACATCAGCTGTAGGAACCACTTTCAAGTAAGGGATACCTAGCCAATGCTCTGCAGGATATGGTAAGAAATCGATAGGCACTAAGTCCATCAAGTTCATAATGATAATCCAGCAGAATATAGTCAGTGCTAGTGGGGCAATCAGAGGGTTGCGACCATGGAAAGTTTCTTTAACGTTGTCGCCAACGAATTCCACTACCATTTCAACAAAACACTGAAGCTTACCAGGTACACCTACTGTTGCTTTCTTAGCGACTGAGCGAAAAACCCAAAGGAATAACATCCCTGTCAACACCGAAAAAAACAGACTGTCTATATGTACGTTCCAGAAACTTGTCTCCTCTACAAGACCAAACTTAGCTAAAGAAAGGTTTTGTAAATGGTGTTCAATGTATCCGGATGCTGTTGGCGCAGCCATAACTCATCCTATTTTTTATTGTTAATGAAAAGCACTGGCGCAAAGATATTAATACCTAGAACCAGTAAATAGGTCAGTTTGAGGGGAATTAATTCCACCTGCATATACATGTAGACAATAGAGAATAGTAGAACTGTGATAAGGATCTTTAGTGCTTCACCTGCATAGAACGACGCCGCAACTAACTTAGTTGCGCGAGCTCCACAAAATAGGAAAGCACACACACAAAAAACCACATTCGCGATGACAAAAATACCGCCACCAACCAATGCAGCAAAACCCCAATCAGGATTAACAGCTAAACCTAACCCTATCGCCACTAATATAACCGCGCTAAGCTCGATCAATAACATTTGCTTTGCAAGCACTCGTCCTGGTCTTGCTAACGCCGCTACCATGTATTCGTTCCTCTTTAAGCCCACTTTACCACTCGCTTAAAAGCGTGCTGAGAAATTGGCGAAAATTATACGTTCAGCCAAATTGATTGCAATAAGAATGCAGCAATCATTTACATTTCTGTATACAAACCGACAACTTTTGTAAGAAATTACTTGTTTATTACATAATTGACCTAAATCAATTATCTCATCTAGTACTCTAGTTTAGCAATAAGTTGCTCTAATTTGTGAGGCTCATCAAGAGTAATTGTCACTTTTGACTTACCGCTAACAGAACGAGTAACTGAAACGTTTGCTTGCAATTTTTCCGTGAGTCTTCGTGAAAGTTCGATGGCCTCAGTGTCTTCGGGCTTCGATTCAGCTTCAACGTCTGGTTTTAAGCACTTTTTGACAAGTTGCTCAGTTTGACGCACGGTCATTTTTTTGGTTGCTGCAGTATTCGCTGCCTCAACCTGGGTAACACCTTCAAGTGCAAGCAGTGCTCTAGCATGCCCCATTTCTAGTTGTTTATTGGAAACTAAACCTTTTACTTCATTTTCGAGCTGATTTAGACGTAATAAGTTACTAACGGTAGCTCTCGATTTACCAATCACATCGGCGACCTGCTGATGTGTCAGTGAAAACTCGTTCTGCAAGCGCTCTAGCGCTTGTGATTCTTCGATAACATTCAGATCTTCACGTTGAATGTTCTCGATCAATGCCATCGCAATCGCGGCCTTGTCTTCTACTCTCTTGATCAAGCATGGAACTTGTTTAAGACCAGCTTGACGAGCCGCTCTCCAACGACGTTCACCAGCAATAATCTCAAACTGGTCGTGCGCCAATGGGCGAACTACGATCGGTTGGATAATGCCTTGAGATTGAATTGATGCTGCCAGCTCTTCTAGCGCTTCAGGCGCAATATCCTTACGCGGTTGATATACACCAGGCTTCAAGCAACCAACAGCCAGTTCAATAAGCTCACCATCAGCCGACAACGCCTGACTATGAGAAGCAACTTGCTGTTTTTCACGAGCCAATGAGCTAGTTGCAAGCAATGCATCTAGCCCTTTTCCTAAACCACGCTTAGACATTGAGCGAATTCCTTTGGTTGGACCTATACTGGGACTTCTTCACGACGCAACATTTCGCCAGCAAGAGCAAGGTAAGCCTTAGCTCCTGCGGAATATTTGTCGTAGTACATTGCTGGCTTGCCGTGACTCGGGGCTTCTGCCAGACGCACATTTCTAGGGATCACAGTTCGGTAGACTTTGCTACCAAAGTGTTTTTTGAGTTGATCAGATACTTCGTTCGATAAGCGGTTGCGAGGATCGTACATAGTACGCAGAAGACCTTCGATCTTCAGGTTCTCGTTTACAACAGCCGCTAGCTTACTGATGGTATCCATCAATGCAGTCAAACCTTCCAAAGCAAAGTATTCACATTGCATAGGAACCAATACGGAGTCGGCCGCAGCCATCGCGTTGATTGTAAGAAGGTTTAATGAGGGCGGGCAATCAATAAAGATGAAATCATAATTATTGCGAATGGGTTCGAGTGCATTTTTTAAACGAACTTCACGAGCAAACACTTCCATCAGCTTGATTTCTGCCGCAGTAACATCACCGTTCGCGGCGATGAGGTCATAATTGCCAGATGTACTCCGGCAAACCACCTCATCAAATGGGGTGTCTTCAACCAACAAATCGTAAGCTGTTGCTTCAACTTGATACTTGTCGACACCGCTCGCCATAGTGGCATTACCTTGAGGATCGAGGTCAACAACCAATATCTTGCGTTTTGTTGCCGCCATTGATGCTGCTAAATTAATGCAAGTTGTTGTTTTTCCTACGCCACCCTTCTGGTTGGCAATTGCTACGATTCTACCCACTATGGCCTCGCTGATTATCCCTGACGCGATAAAGTAACTAGATGACGCTCTCCATCAAGCTCTGGCACTTGCAAAGCTTTAATGTCTGTCACTGAACACCATTCAGGTAACAGGTCGATTTCGTCTCTAGGATGTTGTCCCTTAAGAGCCAAAAATACACCGGATTGCTCTTTAGGTAAATGGTGACACCACTCTACCATGTCTGTCATTGACGCAAATGCACGACTGAGCACTGCATCAAACTTTTCTTCTGGTTGAAATTCTTCAACGCGACTTTGAACCGGTACCACGTTGTCGATACCCAGCTCATGAATCACCTGTTTGATAAAACGAATACGCTTACCTAGGCTGTCTAGCAAGTAAAACTCGCAGTCTGGATTCATGATTGAGAGCGGAATCCCAGGAAGACCAGGTCCCGTACCCACATCGATAAAGCGCTTACCTTGTAAGTGAGTGCTAACAATGATGCTATCTAAGATATGTTTCACCATCATTTCTTGTGGGTCACGAACTGATGTTAGGTTATAAGCTTTGTTCCACTTGTTCAGTAACTCAACGTAGCCAACCAACTGGCCACGTTGTTTTTCAGATACTTCAAGTTCAGTCTGGCCAATAAGGTGATCCAGTTTTTCGCGTAATGCGCTCATTATGCTTCCTCACCTTTTTTCAACAGACCGTGTTTTTTCAAGTAAACCAACAGAATTGAGATTGCTGCAGGTGTGATACCTGAAATTCGCGAAGCAATACCAATTGAGTCAGGCTTAGCTGTCGTTAGTTTAAGAACCACTTCGTTAGAAAGTCCTTTTACCTTGCTGTAATCGATATCAGCAGGCAGTTTGGTGTTTTCATGACGCAGTGATTTTTCAATTTCGTCTTGTTGACGCTGAATGTAACCATCGTACTTCACTTGGATCTCAACTTGCTCAGACGCTTGTTGATCTTCCAGTGCAGGACCAAAACGATCCAATGCGGTTAACTGTGAATAAGTCATTTCAGGGCGACGAAGAAGATCTTCACCGCTCGCTTCACGAGACATTGGTGTTTTCAGAATTTGGTTCAGTTGATCAATATCTTCAGATTTTGGATTAATCCAAGTCTCTTTCAGACGTTGACGCTCCTTCTCCATGTTTTCCATCTTCTCGTTGAAACGAGCCCAACGAGCGTCATCAACAAGGCCAAGTTCACGCGACTTTTCAGTCAAGCGGATATCGGCGTTGTCTTCACGAAGCAGCAGACGGTATTCCGCGCGAGACGTAAACATGCGGTAAGGTTCTTTGGTACCCATGGTAGATAGGTCGTCGATAAGCACGCCCATGTAAGCTTGGTCACGACGTGGACTCCAGCCTTCTTTGCCTTGAGTAAACAAACTTGCATTCAGACCGGCCATCAAGCCTTGTGCAGCCGCTTCTTCATAGCCAGTGGTACCGTTGATTTGACCCGCAAAGAATAGACCTTTGATAAACTTAGTTTCGTAAGTCAGCTTAAGGTCGCGAGGATCAAAGAAATCGTACTCAATCGCATAGCCAGGGCGAACGATATGAGCATTTTCAAAGCCCTTCATCGAACGAACAATTTGAACCTGTACATCAAACGGCAGACTGGTAGAGATACCATTCGGGTATAGCTCGTGAGTCGTTAGACCTTCTGGCTCAATAAAAATTTGGTGACTGTTCTTGTCAGCAAAACGCATTACTTTGTCTTCAATCGAAGGGCAGTAACGAGGGCCAATGCCTTCAATCACACCCGCGTACATAGGGCTGCGATCAAGGTTGGCACGAATTACGTCATGCGTATTTTCATTGGTATGCGTGATGTAACATGGAATTTGACGAGGTTGTTGAGCTCGGCTGCCCATGAACGAGAAAACAGGCGTCGGGTTATCACCGTGCTGAACCTCAAGCTCAGAAAAATCAACGCTACGCGCATCGATACGAGGAGGAGTACCTGTTTTCAGGCGATCAACTCGGAATGGAAGATCACGAAGACGGTCAGCCAGTGCGATCGATGGTGGATCACCAGCACGGCCACCTGAAGAACTTTCCATACCAATATGGATCTTGCCGCCTAGGAATGTGCCCACAGTCAGAACCACAGCGCTTGCGCGGAACTTAAGGCCCATCTGCGTTACCACACCTACCACTTGATCCTGTTCAACGATCAAGTCATCAACCGACTGTTGGAACAAAGTCAGGTTTGGCGTGTTTTCAAGAACGTTACGAACAAAGGCTTTGTACAGTGCGCGGTCAGCTTGTGCACGAGTAGCACGAACCGCAGGGCCTTTTGATGCGTTCAATGTTCTGAACTGAATACCTGCATTATCAATAGCTTGCGCCATTAATCCACCCATTGCATCGACCTCTTTTACCAAGTGGCCCTTACCGATCCCGCCAATGGCTGGGTTACAAGACATTTGTCCTAGTGTATCGATATTATGAGTAAGTAATAACGTACTTTGACCAGTACGTGCAGATGCGAGTGCGGCTTCCGTTCCTGCATGGCCACCACCAACAACGATGACGTCAAATTTTTCGTGATAAAGCATGAACCGACCTCAGGTATTCAAACGTTTTCTAGATTGATAAAAAGGAGCGATATTCTACCTGTTTTCATAGCCTGAGAAAACGTTTTTGGGATTTTTCGAAAAAGCTGTTTTTAATTAATATAGATAAGATCTTTAAGGAGATCTTTTATTAGATCTATTATTAGGATCGAGGGTATCTGTGGATAAGTCGGAAATGATCAACGAGATCATGGATCTTTTTTGGATCAAATGATGTGATCTAACTTTGATCAGGATGAGGATTAGCTGGGATCAAAATGGCTACTTATTCACAGGAGGAAATTAGCCTAAAACTTGTTATTTGGATAACTATAGGTTAATCACCGTATATGTATGATCTTATCCACAGCAGAAATTGAAAATAGATCGCTAATTTTCGATGTTTTTGAAAAAAAGTTATTCACAATCACGATGTTCAGAGACAAAAAAAGCGGCATAAGCCGCTTTTTGAGAGAGGAGAGAGGTTAAAACTGGTCGCTATGATCGTTGAACCAAGCTTCTGCTGCGTCTTCTGGTACCGGAGTTTCCAATACATCGATGGTAAAACAGTCAGAAATAGGCTGAGCACCGAGCTCTTTCATCTGGCTGTGGACTGATTTTCCCGCCAAACAGAAGGTATCGTAACTCGAATCACCAAGCGCCACGACAGCAAAGCGAACCGGGCTTAAATCTGGAGATTGCTGGGTCAATGCGTCGATAAACGGCTTAATATTATCTGGAAATTCACCCGCACCATGAGTTGAAGTCACCAGCAACCAAAAGCCTTGTTGGGGAATATCATCGAATTCAGGCTGATTATGAAGGGTGATCTCGTGGCCTTGCTCTTCAAGAAGATCATTAAGGTGATCGCCAACGTACTCTGCACCACCTAAGGTGCTGCCTGTAATAATGTGGATCATTAAGCTGTCCTTACTAAAGAAAAAGGCCAGCATGAGCCGGCCTTTAAAGGTTATTTACCAATACAGAAAGAGGTGAAGATACGGCCGAGTAGGTCATCGGAACTGAATTCACCAGTAATCTCGTTAAGGTGTTGCTGCGTTATACGCAGTTCTTCTGCCAAGATTTCCCCTGCCATATAGCCTTCGAGCTGTTGCTGGCCAATATCTAGATGCTCAGATGCGCGTTCTAGGGCATCTAAGTGGCGACGACGTGCCATGAAGCCACCTTCATTGCCACCAGCAAAGCCCATGCAATCTTTTAAGTGATTACGTAGTGCATCAACGCCTTGTCCCGTCTTTGCTGATAGTCGAATCAGAGTTGGATCATTAACATGGCAAATCCCGAGATCTTCACCGGTTTGATCGGCTTTGTTACGAATCACGGTCATTCCGATGTTATTCGGCAGACGATCAACGAAATCTGGCCAGATATCTTTCGGGTCGGTTGCATCGGTAGTGGTGCCATCGACCATAAATAAAACGCGATCGGCTTGAGCAATTTCTTCCCAAGCGCGTTCAATACCGATTTTTTCGACTTCATCCGAGGCTTCACGCAGGCCTGCGGTATCAATAATGTGCAGTGGCATACCATCAATATGGATATGTTCACGAAGTACATCACGGGTTGTACCTGCAATATCAGTCACAATCGCGGAGTCTTTACCCGATAATGCATTCAGTAAGCTCGACTTACCGGCATTAGGACGACCTGCAATCACCACCTTCATACCTTCACGCATGATGGCACCTTGATTGGCTTCTTGGCGAACCGCTTCGAGGTTGTCGATGATAGCTTGTAAGTCAGCACTTACTTTACCGTCAGCAAGGAAATCAATCTCTTCTTCTGGGAAGTCGATAGCGGCTTCAACATAGATGCGTAAGTGAATCAGAGAGTCCACCAGCGTATTAATGCGTTTCGAGAACTCACCTTGCAACGATTGCAGAGCTGATTTCGCCGCTTCTTCTGAACTGGCATCAATGAGGTCAGCAATCGCTTCTGCTTGGGTTAAATCCATCTTGTCGTTCAAGAAGGCACGCTCCGAGAACTCACCTGGGCGTGCTGCGCGTAGACCTGGAATAGCGAGGATGCGCTTGATGAGCATATCCATTACCACAGGACCACCGTGGCCTTGCAGCTCTAAAACGTCTTCACCGGTAAACGAGTGCGGGTTAGGAAAGTAAAGCGCGATGCCTTGGTCTAGCTCTAAACCATCGTGAGATTTAAAAGGGGTGTACTCAGCGTAACGTGGTTTCAGTACTTTGCCGGTAACTTCAAGCGCAACTTGGGCTGCTTGTGGGCCTGAAACGCGAATAATACCGACGCCGCCACGGCCGGGTGCAGTCGCTTGAGCAACAATCGTATCTGTAGTCATAGTTGTGCCTGCTAGCATGTGAAAGCCAAAAAGGGGCGCTCACGATTAATCAATTAGCTGAATTGTAATCAGCTAAAAACAAAAAGGCGACCTTTTGGTCGCCTTTCTTTGTCTCTTTCTATTATCGAACTTACTTAGAATGTAAGCCTTTCTTTTCCAGCGCGCGGTA
Source organism: Vibrio sp. 10N.247.311.49 (assembly GCF_041467655.1). NCBI lineage: Bacteria > Pseudomonadati > Pseudomonadota > Gammaproteobacteria > Vibrionales > Vibrionaceae > Vibrio > Vibrio sp. 10N.247.311.49. The sequence continues at coordinate 29,941 of NZ_JBFSVA010000021.1, read as the reverse complement.
GATAAGCGTTTGCTGAATCAGAGTTACGATGTTCGATACTAGCCAGTATAGAACCAGACCTGAAGGGAAGAACAGGAAGAAGAATGTGAACATAACCGGCATAAAGGTCATGATCTTCTGCTGCATTGGATCCGTTACAGTTGTCGGGCTCATCTTCTGGATTAGGAACATTGAAGCACCCATCAGAAGTGGCAAGATGTAGTATGGGTCTTGTGCTGAAAGGTCAGTAATCCAACCGAAGAACGGTGAGTGACGCAGTTCAACAGACTCCATTAGTGCCCAGTATAGCGAAATGAAGATAGGCATTTGCAGAAGGATAGGTAAACAGCCACCTAGTGGGTTTACTTTCTCTTTCTTGTAAAGCTCCATCATTTCTTGGCTCATGCGTTGACGGTCGTCGCCGATACGCTCACGCATTGCAGTCAGCTTAGGCTGAAGCATACGCATTTTCGCCATAGACGTGTACTGAGCTTTCGTTAGTGGGTACATAGCACCACGAACGATGAAAGTTAGACAGATGATTGCCAGACCCCAGTTCACAACGATGCCTTGAATGAACGAAAGCAGAGTATGAAGTGGTTTAGCAATGAACCATAACCAACCGTAGTCAACTACTAGGTCTAGGTTAGGTGCAACAGCAGCCATTTGGTCTTGAAGTTTAGGACCAACCCAAAGCGTTGCTTTGAAGTTTGCTTCGTCGCCAGTAGCGATGGTTTTGTTCGGCATGCGAACACCGATGTCGCCAAGGTTACCAATTACACGAGTGTAAAGGTTGCTGCCTGCTTCGTCGCGTGGGATCCATGCACTTGCAAAGTAGTGCTGAATCATCGCTGCCCAACCTTGACCGTTTGCTAGGTTAAGAGACAGGTTGCGATCTTGCATGTCGTCGAAGCTGTATTTTTTGTAACGCGTATCTTCCGTAGAGTAAGCACCACCACGGTAAGTTGGCATTGTTAGGCTACCGCCGTCATCCATTACGTTCTGACGCAGGTGAGCGTACATGCCGAATGTCGCGTTGTTACCAGAGTTGTTGACTACATCGTATTCAACATCCATTGCGTAGCTGCCACGCTTAAGGATGAATGTTTTCGTGTAATCAAGGCCGTTCGCTTGGTAAGTCATCGGGATGCGTAGTTCATCCTGACCATCAGCAAGCGTGAAGCTGTCTGCTGAAACTGTGTAGCTTGGGCGGTTTGTGCTGCTTAAATCGATACCTTGAGGACCCACTAGACCGCTTTGTGCGATAAATTGGTGACCTGGTTCGTTTTTAAGAAGAACAAACGTATCTTCAGAATCGAACTCAGCAGAGTAATCGTTTAGGTTTGCTTTAACGACATCACCACCAACCGTATCAATTGACAGAGTCAGTACATCAGTTGTTACTGTGATAGTTTTAGCAGAAGAAGCAACTTGACCAGGAGCCGGGTCTAGATCATCTGCATAAGATGGCGCTGGTAGGGTGCTGCCAGATTGTGCCTGCTCAACCGCTTGTGGTGCTGGATTCTGAGCTACGTTCCATTGTTGGAACAGTAGGAAAGAAACCAAAGCCAATGCGATTAACAGGATATTACGTTGAGAATCCATCGTTATTTATCTCTGTCTTGTTTTTGGACTGGTGGAACGGGGTCAAAGCCCCCTTCGTTCAAAGGATGGCATTTTAATAGACGTTTGCCTGATAACCAACACCCTTTTACAAAACCGTGAGCTTTCAACGCTTCTATCGCATATAAAGAGCAGGTTGGAGTAAATCGGCAGCGTGGGCCGATGAGTGGACTAATAAACCATCTATAAAAATAGATGGGTATTAGCGCTATCCACGCGAAGGGCGAGACAGGCGAAGCCATAATTTGTCGAGTAGCTTGAACATTTCTTCATTGCTTAAATCTTGCGCGCTCTTCTTAGCGATTACAACAAAATCTTTGTTAGGAAGTTTGTGTTGAGTGTTACGAAAGCTTTCACGAGTAAGACGCTTGAATCGGTTACGACCCACGGCGGTTTTAATCTGCTTTTTCGGAACGGCTAATCCAAGACGAGGATTTGAAAGAGAGTTATTTCGGGCAATGATGGTGAAATGAGGGGAGCCAGCTCGATGAGCTTGCTTGAAGACATTTTGATAATGTTCGGGAGTTAACAAGCGTAACTCCCGACCGAAGGCTAGCTTATTCAAAATAATCAAAGATTACTTAGAAAGACGCTTACGGCCTTTTGCACGACGTGCATTGATTGTTGCGCGACCGTTCTTAGTAGCCATGCGAGCACGGAAACCGTGAGTACGCTTACGCTTTAGAACTGTAGGTTGAAAAGTGCGTTTCATTGTAATTACCTTACTGATCAGTAGTTTTAGGTTTTTGTTAAACCCGGCGTGGGCATTTTTTCTCTTCTTTATATAAGAAAGGAAAACCGACGCCTCTCAACAAAGAGGCGGAATTGTAATCACTGTCACAAAAAGTGTCAATGATTGGGTTAACTAAAATTCCGGTCGGGGGATTATACGTAGAATAACTAAAATCACAAGGATCCTTAGTCGATCCCAACCTTATTTAAGAATTTTTTTAATTTAGGATCCTGTGGATTACCAAAAATATCCTGTGGAGATCCCTGCTCGATAATATGACCGTCAGCCATGAAGATCACTCGGTCTGCGACCTCTCTCGCGAACTGCATTTCATGGGTAACCACCAGCATGGTTTGATGCTGATTTGCCAGTTTTTTCATTAGGTTAAGCACTTCGCCAACCCACTCAGGATCGAGCGCTGAAGTCGGCTCATCAAACAGTAAAAGCTCGGGTTGTAGTGCCATTGCACGGCCAATACCCACCCGTTGTTGCTGGCCACCAGAGAGCGCGGCTGGGTAGCTATCACCTTTGTCACCTAAGCCAATATCATCAAGTATTTGTTGTGCTTTTTCATGGGCTTGCTGTTTTTTCCAACCACGAACGGTAATTAAACCTTCAGCAATATTCTGTCTCGCGGTTTGGTGAGCGAACAGTGCATAGTTTTGGAACACAAAACCGGTCTTACGACGCAGTGCAAGCACCTCTGCCTTAGTGTGTTTCTGAGTATCAACCTTGATATCATCAATCGAAATCGTGCCTTGATCGGCTTGCTCTAGAAAATTCACACAACGCAGTAGGGTAGATTTACCCGTACCACTTGAACCTATGATGACAATTATCTCACCTTGTTTGATTTCTAGGTCGATCCCTTTCAAAACTTCGGTGTCACCAAACTGCTTGTGGATATTTTGTAATTTGATCATCGTACATACGCCTTATTCAGTTTCACTTCGGCCCAAATTTGAATACGAGTGAGGATAACCACCACGCCCCAGTAAATCAGTGCGACTGCTAAGAAAGCCTCGAAGAAGCGGAAACTTGAAGAAGCCTCCATCTGAGCTTTAGCCATGATTTCGGCGACACCTAGGGTGAAGGCAAGTGAAGTCGACTTGATCATATCGATGAAGTAGTTCATCAACGACGGCAGTGCCACGCGAGTTGCTTGCGGTAAGATCACTCGGCGCATCGCTTGGCTGGTTGTCATACCGACCGAAAGGCTGGCTTCCATCTGGCTGCGATCAATACCGATAATCGCGGCACGAATACTTTCTGCCATATACGCGGCAAAGTGCAGGGTTAAGCCAATCACAGCGGCGCTGAAGGCATCCAACCCAACCATCCACGGGAAGACTTGTGGTAAGCCGTAATAAAGGAGGAACAGCTGCACCAACAGTGGTGTGCCTCGGAAGAAGCTAATGTACAGCTGGCTCAGTTGGTCGAGCACTGGGATTTTGAATACACGAATATTCGCCAGTATCAGAGACAGGATCAGAGCAAAGAACAAGCCCCAGGTCGCCATCTCCATCGTGGTGCCTAAATACTTCAGTAGTATTGGCAACAGCTCTAGCATGTAATTAAAGTCAAATCCCATAATCTATCTCGTATTTTTATTGGCAGTGTTGTTCTATATGTAAGTACTGTTGTATCAGGTTTTTTAATTAGTGCACAAAAGCAAAAAGCCCACCGCTGTATAAAGCAGTGGGCCTTGAATGGAGAAAGTGAGTAATTACTTCTGAGTAATGTCCGCACCAAACCATTTCTGAGAGATACTTTCTAGCGTACCATCTGCGCGCATTGCTGCTAATGCTTCATTTACTTCTGCTTGCAGTTTTTTGCCGTTATCGTTGTCGACGAAAGGCCAAGCGTTTTCAATTGTTTCGAATGGCTGACCTGCTAGTTGTAATGGTAGACCAGTCTTCTTGATAAGCTCTAGTGCTGATAGGCGATCCATTACGAATGCATCGGCACGACCCAGTGCCACGTCATGTTCAATACCTGTATCGTAGGTTTTTACATTGATCTTGCCATCTTTGTCGTAGCTGCGAAGCAGTTGTTCAAAGTTTGAGCCTAGGTTTACCGCAACCGTCTTGCCATCAAGGTCTTCGATGCCTTTAATGCTGTCATTACCTTTACGAACGGTAATTTGTGCGCCGTCTACTACGTATGGGTCTGCGAATAGGTATTTCGCTTTACGTGCATCCGTCATTGTAATTTGGTTTGAAATGGTATCGATGCGACCCGTTTCAAGAAGACCAAACAGACCAGAGAAGTTTGCCGTTACGTATTCAACCTTGTAATCGTTACGCTTACCGATCTCATCCCATAAATCCACTTCAAAACCCTGTAGCTGGTCTTGTTTAACGAACGTAAACGGGAAATAGCGACCAGACATGCCGACTTTAACTTCAGTCGCAGCTTGAACAGTAGCAGCAGAGAGTGCGATAGCCGCAATTGCAGCCTTAATCCAGTTATTCATTTGGTAACTCCTTATATTTATGGGTTTGGATGTTACTGGGAAAATGCTCACTAGAATAAATAACCAGATGTTATTAACCATAACCAGATTGAATTCTCGATTTGGGGATAACTAGCAAGGATCCGGGCATAAGTGGATCATTGTGTGAGTAAATTAGGGGCAAGATGTGTGGATCCACCGATAAATTACAAATTTATTGTGAATAACTTGGATCTTATTCACTGGATCTGTGATCAATTGCTGGTGATCTGACTTATCAACAGGTAAAATTAGCGGTCATTTCATATTACTTTAAATAGAGTGAGGGCACCGTGTCATCTTCGCTTTGGTTGCAGTGTTTGCAACAGCTTCAAGAAGAGTTACCAGCTACAGAATTCAGTATGTGGGTTCGTCCGTTACAAGCGGAACTCAATGACAATACTCTAACTCTATTTGCACCGAACCGTTTCGTACTCGATTGGGTTCGTGATAAGTATCTAAATAGCATTAACCGTCTGCTGCAAGAATATTGCGGTAACGATATCCCACATCTTCATTTTGAAGTGGGAAGCAAGCGTGTGATTGCACCAAAGCCTGCGACACCGACACCAACTCAGACTCGCACTGCAGCTGATGTGGCCGCTGAGTCATCAGCACCTGCGCAATTACAAGCTCGCAAACCTGTCCATAATATCTGGCGTGATGAAGAGCCTGTCGCGGTTGACTTGAATCACCGCTCAAACGTGAACCCAAAACATAAGTTCAATAACTTTGTTGAAGGTAAGTCGAACCAACTCGGTTTGGCTGCGGCACGTCAGGTTTCTGATAACCCAGGTACAGCCTACAACCCGTTGTTCCTATACGGCGGCACTGGTTTAGGTAAAACGCACTTGTTGCATGCGGTGGGTAACGCCATTGTTGATAATAAGCCGAATGCGAAAGTGGTTTACATGCACTCAGAGCGTTTTGTTCAGGATATGGTAAAGGCTCTGCAAAACAACGCGATCGAAGAATTTAAGCGCTACTACCGTAGTGTTGATGCATTGCTTATCGATGACATCCAATTCTTTGCTAATAAAGAGCGTTCTCAAGAAGAGTTCTTCCATACCTTTAACGCGCTGCTTGAAGGCAATCAACAGATCATCCTAACGTCTGACCGTTATCCAAAAGAGATCAACGGGGTAGAAGATCGTCTTAAATCTCGTTTCGGCTGGGGTTTGACGGTAGCGATTGAGCCACCAGAGCTTGAGACACGTGTTGCGATCTTGATGAAGAAAGCCGAAGACCACCAAATTCACCTTGCGGATGAAGTGGCGTTCTTTATTGCCAAGCGTCTACGCTCTAACGTTCGTGAACTGGAAGGCGCATTGAACCGTGTTATTGCGAATGCAAACTTCACTGGCCGCCCGATCACGATCGACTTCGTGCGTGAAGCACTGCGTGACCTACTTGCACTGCAAGAAAAACTGGTCACTATTGATAACATTCAAAAGACAGTAGCCGAGTACTACAAAATCAAAGTCGCTGATCTATTGTCTAAGCGTCGTTCTCGTTCTGTTGCTCGTCCACGTCAATTGGCGATGGCACTGGCGAAAGAGCTAACAAACCATAGCTTGCCTGAGATTGGCGATGCATTCGGTGGTCGTGACCACACGACGGTACTGCATGCTTGTCGTAAGATTGCTCAGCTGCGTGAAGAGAGCCACGACATTAAAGAAGATTATTCGAACTTGATTCGTACCCTTTCTTCTTAATACACAGTATTCTTAACCTTAATAAGCAGAATCTTGGCCACGTACTATTACGCAGTGCCATTTAGACCGTAAGAGCAAGATATGAAATTTACCATTGAACGTAGTCACCTGATTAAGCCATTACAACAAGTATCTGGCGCACTCGGTGGCAGGCCAACGCTTCCAATTCTAGGAAACCTACTGATTAAAGTAGAAGATAACGTGTTGTCGATGACAGCGACGGATCTAGAAGTTGAACTGATCAGCCGTGTAACGCTTGAAGGTGATTTCGAAGCGGGTAGCATTACCGTACCTTCACGTAAATTCCTAGATATCTGCCGTGGATTGCCAGATAACTCAGTGATCACGGTGGTATTGGATGGTGACCGTATTCAGGTTCGCTCTGGTCGTAGCCGCTTCTCTTTAGCAACATTACCTGCGGCAGATTTTCCAAATATTGAAGACTGGAGCAGTGAAGTTGAAGTGTCAGTGACACAAGCTGAACTTCGCGGTCTTATCGAGAAAACACAATTCTCAATGGCGAACCAAGATGTTCGTTACTACCTCAACGGTATGTTGTTTGAGATTGAAGGCTCTATCCTGCGCAGCGTAGCGACCGATGGTCACCGTATGGCAGTATCTCAAGCACAACTGGGTGCGGATTTTGCTCAGAAGCAGATCATTGTTCCTCGTAAAGGTGTTCAAGAGTTAGTGAAGCTATTGGATGCACCTGAACAGCCAGTAACACTGCAAATTGGTAACTCTAACGTGCGAGCTGAAGTGAACAACTATGTCTTCACTTCTAAGCTGGTTGATGGTCGTTTCCCTGATTATCGCCGCGTAATGCCGCAAAATACCACCAAGACACTTGAAGCTGGCTGTGATGAATTACGTTCAGCATTTTCTCGTGCTGCGATTCTATCGAATGAAAAATTCCGTGGTGTTCGCGTTAACCTTGCGGATAGCGAGATGCGCATTACCGCGAACAACCCAGAGCAAGAAGAAGCAGAAGAAGTACTCGATGTTAACTTCGACGGTGACGCGCTAGAGATTGGCTTCAACGTAAGCTACGTATTGGATGTTCTGAACACACTGCGTTGTGAACAGGTTCGCATCTCAATGTCAGACGCCAATGCGAGTGCTCTTATCGAGAACGCACAAGATGACAGCGCGATGTACGTTGTTATGCCAATTCGCTTATAAGCAGCCCTATGTTGACCTACCGAGTCGTGATTGAAGATTAATATGAAGACGTTATGCCTTTATCGCGCTTAATCGTTAAGCAGTTTAGAAATATTGAAGCCTGTGACATTCAACCGTCATCAGGCTTTAACTTTCTTATAGGGGCTAACGGAAGCGGCAAAACCAGTGTCCTTGAAGCGGTGTATCTGCTCGGACATGGTCGCTCATTCAAGAGTTCACTTACCGGTCGTATCATACAAAACGAGTGTAGTGAGCTGTTTGTACATGGCCGTTTTATGACCTCGGATCAATTTGAGCTGCCAATTGGCATTAATAAGCAGCGCGATGGCACGACAGAGGTTAAAATAAGCGGTCAAACTGGGCAAAAGTTGGCTCAGTTAGCTCAAGTCTTACCTTTGCAGTTGATTCACCCTGAAGGGTTTGATTTACTAACCGATGGACCTAAGCATCGCCGAGCATTCATTGATTGGGGAGTCTTCCACAGTGAGTCGGGCTTTTATGATGCGTGGGGCAGGGTAAAGCGCCTCAATAAGCAGCGAAACGCCTTATTGAAAACGGCAACCCACTATCGAGAGCTGAGCTATTGGGACCAAGAATTGGCCCGTTTAGCAGAAAGCATCAGTCAGTGGCGTGCCACCTACGTTGATCAGCTCAAAGAAGTCGCCGAAGAAATCTGTGCGACCTTCCTTCCTGAGTTTGAGATAAAGATTAACTACTATCGTGGCTGGGACAAAGACACCCCGTACGCCGATATATTAGAAAAGAATTTTGAAAGGGATCAGCAGCTTGGTTACACCTTTGGTGGGCCAAACAAAGCGGATCTGAAGATAAAAGTGAACGGCACTCCAGTGGAAGATGTCTTGTCACGAGGTCAATTGAAGTTGATGGTGTGCGCGCTACGAGTAGCACAAGGGCAACACCTCACTCAAATGACAGGTAAGCAGTGCATCTATTTGATAGATGACTTCGCTTCCGAATTAGATAGCCAACGCCGAGCACGTCTTGCTGAGTGTTTAAAGGCGACCCAGGCTCAAGTTTTTGTAAGCTCTATTACCGCTGATCAGATTGCAGATATGCATGACGAAAATAGCAGGATGTTTCATGTGGAACATGGCAAAATAGAGCAAGGATAATTAGTCAGAGAGTAACTATGTCAGATAATTACGATTCATCGAGTATTAAAGTACTGAAGGGTCTGGATGCGGTACGTAAGCGTCCTGGAATGTACATTGGCGACACGGATGATGGTACCGGTCTGCACCACATGGTTTTTGAGGTGGTAGATAACTCTATTGATGAAGCGCTAGCTGGTCACTGTAATGACATCATTGTAACTATCCATGAAGATAGTTCTGTGTCTGTGAGCGATGACGGCCGTGGTATTCCAACAGAATTGCACCCAGAAGAAAACGTATCTGCAGCCGAAGTAATCATGACGGTTCTTCACGCTGGTGGTAAGTTCGATGATAACTCGTACAAGGTATCTGGTGGTCTGCACGGTGTTGGTGTTTCAGTAGTTAACGCACTTTCTAAGCAAGTTACTCTTACTATCCACCGCGGTGGCAAAATCCACACTCAAACCTACAGCCACGGTGAGCCTCAAGCGCCACTAGCGGTTATCGGTGACACGGATAAAACAGGTACAGAGATTCGTTTCTGGCCGAGTGAAGAAACCTTCACTAACATCGAGTTCCATTACGACATTTTAGCTAAGCGTCTACGTGAGCTATCATTCTTGAACTCAGGTGTATCAATTAAGCTAATTGACGAGCGCGAAGAAGACAAAATGGATCACTTCGAATACGAAGGCGGTATCCAAGCGTTTGTTGAACACCTTAATACTAACAAAACGCCAATCATCCAAAAAATCTTCCACTTTAACTCTGAGCGCGAAGACGGTATTACCGTTGAAGTTGCGATGCAGTGGAATGACGGCTACCAAGAAAACATCTACTGTTTCACCAACAACATCCCTCAACGCGATGGTGGTGCTCACTTAGCAGGTTTCCGTGCGGCGCTAACGCGTACTCTGAACAGCTTCATGGACAAGGAAGGCTTCTCTAAGAAAGCGAAGACTGCGACCTCTGGTGATGATGCTCGTGAAGGTCTGACGGCGATTGTTTCTGTTAAAGTGCCTGATCCTAAGTTCTCAAGCCAAACTAAAGATAAGCTGGTTTCTTCAGAAGTGAAGTCTGCCGTTGAATCTACAATGGGTGAGAAGTTGTCTGAGTTCCTTATTGAGAACCCAGGTGAAGCGAAAACAGTTTGTTCTAAAATCATTGATGCAGCACGTGCTCGTGATGCAGCGCGTAAAGCTCGTGAAATGACTCGTCGTAAAGGCGCATTAGATTTAGCGGGTCTTCCTGGTAAGCTTGCTGACTGTCAGGAAAAAGATCCTGCACTGTCTGAACTATATATTGTGGAAGGAGACTCTGCTGGCGGTTCAGCTAAGCAGGGGCGTAACCGTAAGAACCAAGCAATCCTACCGCTGAAAGGTAAAATCCTTAACGTAGAGAAAGCACGTTTCGATAAAATGCTGTCTTCTCAAGAAGTAGCAACGCTAATCACCGCTCTTGGTTGTGGTATTGGTCGTGACGAATACAACCCAGATAAACTGCGTTACCACAACATCATCATCATGACCGATGCCGATGTCGATGGTTCTCACATCCGTACCCTGCTACTGACGTTCTTCTACCGTCAAATGCCAGAGCTGATTGAACGTGGCTACATCTACATTGCTCAACCGCCACTTTACAAAGTGAAGAAAGGTAAGCAAGAGCAGTACATTAAAGATGAAGATGCGATGAACCAGTATCAAGTATCTTTGGCTTTAGACAACGCAGAACTGCACGTAAACCCTGAAGCGCCAGCATTTGCAGGTGAAGGTTTAGAGAAGCTTGTTCAGCAATACAATGCAGGCATCAAGCTTGTTGATCGTATGAGCCGCCGTTACCCACGCGCATTGGTTCACGAACTGATTTACGTTCCTCGTCTAACGGCCGAGCAGTGTCATGATGACGCGGCAGTTGAAGCTTGGGGTAAGCAGCTTGTTGAACAGCTAAACGCGAAAGAAGTAGGTGCAAGCCAATACAGCCTTGAAGTTGAAAAACACGAAGAGCTAGGCTTAAGCGTTCCTAAGATTGTGGTTCGTACTCATGGTGTGACTCATGAACACCTACTAAGCATCGATCTTATTAACTCTAAAGAGTTTGGTAAGCTAGCGGATCTTTCTGAAGCTCTTGATGGCTTGATTGAAGAAGGCGCTTACATTAAGCGTGGTGAGCGTACTCAAGAAGTTTCTAGCTTCGTTGATGCTCTGAACTGGTTAGTGAAAGAGTCTCGTCGTGGTCTAAGCCTACAGCGATACAAAGGTCTAGGTGAGATGAACCCTGATCAACTTTGGGAAACCACGATGGATCCTGAAACTCGCCGTATGATGCAAGTAACAATTGAAGACGCTGTTGGTGCTGATTTGTTGTTTACGACGCTAATGGGTGACCAAGTTGAACCTCGTCGTAACTTCATCGAAGAGAATGCACTGAAAGTAGCAAACCTAGACGTTTAGTCTCTTTGATACTTCGCTCTTTGGCTTAATTTCTGTGTCAGAGGTGCTCACATACATTCGTATGCTCCGCGCCTCTTCCTTGAACTAAAGCCAAATAGCTTCGTCTCAAAAAACTAAAATCATTTTAAAGCACTATCCTTTGGATGGTGCTTTTTTATCTTTGTAAGATATTGAAAAATATTGAGTTGCAAAAATAATTGAAAATAACCCCTTGAAACTATTTTGCTCAATCCATATATCTATTTGTGAAGAGGATGACTGTCTTGCTCTACAAGAGAAGAAACAGAACCTTCATTACCGCTAACGAAGTATCGCTCAATAGAGGATAACTTTGGCAGCACACAACTTAAAAATTGATTCATTGCCATGTCCCAGCGTTGTCGCCAATAGAGGTGAAACCCGAGGAATGCGAATTGAATCTCTTAGCTGTTTACTGGGTCACACACAGGTTAGATCCAAGTAAAATTCGCAGCTAAGACTATTGCTTACTAAAAGGATAGCATTATGAGAACTGTAGATTTCACTCCACTTTACCGCAACGCAATCGGCTTCGATCGTCTATTCAACATGATGGAAGCGAATACATCGAAGAACTCTTCTGGCGGTTACCCTCCATACAACATCGAGCAAAAAGACGAGAACAACTACCGTATTACTATGGCAGTCGCTGGTTTTGCTGATGACCAATTAGATCTGACTCAGAAAGAGAACATGCTAATTGTGAAAGGTGAGCGTAAAGCAGAAGCAGAGAAAACCTTCGTATACCAAGGTATCGCAGAGCGCGATTTCGAGCGTAAATTCCAACTGGCTGACTACGTAAAAGTGGTAGGTGCAAGCATGGAAAATGGTCTTCTTCACATCGACCTCGAACGCGAAATCCCAGAAGCGATGCAACCACGTAAGATTGCTATCAATGGTAATAGTTTACTAGAAGGCTAATTACTGTTAGCTCCTTAGAGCTAAAAAATATCGGGAAGTAAAAGTGAAAGAGCACCTAATGAGGTGCTCTTTTTGTATTTGACCTGCGGTAAGCTAAAAGCTCTTATTACTGCTCTGAGTAAGCCTTTTTCACTTCTTCAGCAATGATAGCAATGCCTTTCTGCATCGCCTCATCATCTTGTACGTAGTTCATGCGTAAGCACTGGTGAGCATGATCCCACTCGTCTTCTTGGCCGATAAAGAAGTATTCACCCGGAACAATCAATACGCCGCGAGCTTTAAGGCGGTCGTACAGTTCCATTGTGGTGATCGGCAGCTCATCAAACCATAGCCATAAGAAGATAGCGCCTTCAGGCTTGTGAATACGGAAGCGAGGGTCGTCGATAGCGTCTTGTAACAGTTCAACTGCACGTAGTGACTTATCTTTATAGAAAGGTTTGATTACCTCGCTACTTAAGCGCAGTAAATCGCCTTTTTCAATCATGTGATTGGCAATTGCAGGGCCAACACTGTTTGGCGCTAAGCTAATGATGCCATTCATGTTGGTCAATGCTTGTGTTACTTCTTCACTCGCAATTACGATACCGCAACGCACACCCGGCAAACCAAGCTTAGAAAGGCTCATGCACAGAATCGTATTTTCATTCCAGAGCGGTTCGACATCTTCAAAGATGATGTTAGGAAACGGCAGGCCGTAAGCATTGTCGATCAGCAGTGGGATGTTGTTTTCACGCGCCAGTTTATCCAGTTTACGCACTTCTTCGTCGGTCAGTACGTTACCCGTTGGGTTGGTTGGACGAGATGCACAGATAGCCGCGACTGAGTCATCAACCTTTAGTTGTTCAAAATCAACGTGGTATTTAAACTGACGGTTTTCTAGCAGTTCGATCTCTGGGTGGTAAGAGATAAAAATATCGTCATCAATACCCGCGTCGCCGTAGCCGATGTATTCCGGTGCGATCGGCAGTAGGATTTTCTTATGTGAGCCGTCAGGCTGTTGGCCTGCTAGCAGGTTGAATAGGTAGAAGAAGCCACTTTGACTGCCATTAGTCAGGCTGATGTTCTTCTCGCTGATGTCCCAACCGTAGGTCTCTTTCAGCATTGCTGCTAACGATTTGATGAAGCTGTCTTTACCCTGCGGACCATCGTAGTTGGCGAGGGCGGCGATGAGTTCTCCACTGGCGAGCATGTCGGCACTGGCTTGGTTAAAGTAATCGAGCATGGCAGGGATAGCGGCTGGGTTGCCACCACCGAGCATGATAGCGCCAGGAGTGCGCAGGCCATCATTCAAATCATCCATTAAACGAGTGATTCCAGAGTATCGATTAAACTTTTCGCCAAACTTAGAGAACTGCATTACTAATTTTACCTAATTCATTGTGATTGCTTGTTACGTGTCATTAAGGCAGACCTTATGTCTGCCATCAGTGTATTCCTTGAACATACCGCAATGTTTTTGCGACGCATAGCGCCAAATGCTCTAACACGTAAAAAACTTCTATAAAGTTTGGTTAATGAGTGACAGCTTGCTTATTGAACGTACCTTTAGCGATAAAAAAAGGAGAAGCCTAAGCTTCCCCTTTAGTTTCTGGTGTTTATGTTAATGAAGGTTTAGTTCGAACCGGTATAAACGACTAATACCTTGTCATCTTGGTATTGGCGTTCGAACGCATAGTAGCCCTTGCTGTTACGGATGATGTGCTTACCCTGAGCAACGGCTGGGTGGCGTTGGCGGAATTGGCCAAGCGCTTGCCAGTGTTCTAGCAGCTCTGCACGTTCGCCAGTGATTTGATCCCAAGGCATGTCTGAGCGTGTGCCTTGCATTGGATCAGAACCCGTTGGGCCAAAGTCTCGGGCGATTTCATCGCCGTAATAGATCTGTACCGCACCGGGAGCCAGCATCAACGCGTTTGCAGCTTTGGTTTGTTTTGCAAAGTCACTGCCATGTTGTGTCCAGAATAGCGAGGTGTCGTGAGACGAAAGGTAACTCAGTACGTTGAACTCGCTGTCGTTGTTGACCTTCTCTGCGTATCGAAGGTAATCAGCATCAAGATCGGATAGGCACTTGAGCGCCTTTGGTGCGATATCACTCTGGAATTCAAAGTTGATGATCGAATCAAATCCGTTAGCGAAGTAATCTGATTTGACCACGCTGTGTGCCCATACTTCGCCAGTCATCCAGAAGGGTAAGTCATCCAAGGCCTTGTCTGGGTTGTTCTGTTTCCACTCGGCAAGTGCCTGGTTGGTGCTCTCTTTCAGTTCTGCCCATGCTTCGAGTTCAACGTGTTTAGCGGTATCGACCCTGAAACCATCGACACCATATTCGCGCACCCAATCCGATAACCAAGTGATTAAATGGTTACGAGGTGTTTTGAGTTCATCGGTCGCGCTGGTGGACTTATTGCGATAGAAATTAGGCAGCCCGATTGTCTCTGTCGACTCTGTTTTGAAATCGGGCAGATGCGCCAAAGACATGGTGAGGTTATTGTAGCCCGGAGAGTCATAGGCGCCGATATCGCTGCGTAGCCAAGCTTTGCCCCACCACTTTTCCCACGCTTCTTTGTCGCTGTAAGAGATGTAGTTGTTGAAGTAGTGCCAGTTCTGACCTTTGGCAGGTTGCCAATCTGTCCAGTTTTCGCCAAGTGTTTGTTTGGCTTCTTCGTCAGTTAGGTTGAGCTTACCAAAATCAAACTCTTGCATGTCGGCAAGCGTCGCATAGCCGGTGTGGTTCATTACCACATCCCAAACAACACGAATGCCTTTGCTATGCGCGGTATCGATGAAGGTTTTTAGCTCGTCTTCGGTGCCCATGTTGTCATCGAGCTTGGTCCAATCTTGATGGTAGTAGCCGTGGTAGCCGTAGTGTTTGAAGTCACCTCGATCACCGCCGCCAACCCAGCCGTGGATTTGCTCTAACGGAGACGTTATCCAGATAGCATTAGCACCGAGTGATTCTATGTAATCGAGTTTTTCGGTTAAGCCTGCCAAGTCACCACCGTGGAAGGTGCCGATTTCGTCTTGTCCATCTTGGCTGCGACCGTAACTGTTGTCGTTATCAGGATTACCATTGTGGAAACGGTCAGTCATTACGAAGTAAACCGTGGCGTTATCCCAACTAAAGTCAGCTTTGGTTTCTGGTTCTACTTTCTCAAGCAGCAGAACACCTTGGCTATTTTCTGCTGGCTGCATGGTGACGCTGCCATTCGTTACTGTGACTTGTTTGCCTGAAAGAGCGTCTCTAACCACGGTGCCATCATCAAAGGTTTGAGCAACGTCGATGATGGTTGGTTCGTCACTAGGAACCGGACAAGCAAAGCTTTGTACTTGTTGTTGCTTCGGCTTTATCTGAACGGTCAGTTCATTGGTTTGTGGGTTGAGCATAAACTGATAGGTGTTAGCGCGAAAGATCTTGATATCTAATTCAGACTTCTCGGCGCAGTCGTCTAGGCGAAGGGGTTTATTGAATTTGATGCGGTTTTCTTCAGCCAGCGCATAGTTGGTGCCACAGGTATTTTGAGTATCGCTGATAGAGAAGGTATAGCTACCTTTCGCGAGTTCCTGTTCTGCAATCACGGTGCCTTTACCGGATGATTCGAATACGACAGTGTCGTTATCAATTGTCAGTAATAGGTTGTTGTCACTGGTTTGGCTGCATGCGCTGAGTGCGAGTATTGAAAGCGCGAGTACTGTTTTTTTCATTGTTCCCTTCCCCTGAATAAACAGGTCAGTTATAGCAAACAATGCCCTCTACAGTCTGAGTGCTGTTTCATTCAGTTAATCAATAAGACCTCTACAAACAAATGCTTGGTTCACAAAAACAAAAAGGGAAGCTTTCGCTTCCCTTTGGGTGTTTACCGTTAATTACTCAGAGTATGACTTAGAGTAATTGTCTCACTTGTGCTTATTTTTGCAGTAGAGAGATGTCAGCAATCTGTAGGAACAGGTTACGTAGGTTGTTCAGTAGCGTTAGACGGTTCTTCTTAAGCGCTTCGTCATCAGCCATCACCATTACGTTATCGAAGAATGCATCAACTGGTTCACGTAGATCAGCAAGCTTGCTTAGGGCTTCTTGGTAGTTACCTGTTGCGAATGCTGGTTCTAGTGCTTCCGTCATTACTTCAACGTTTTCAGCCAGTGCTTTCTCTGCGTCTTCTTGAAGAAGCGTTAGGTCGATTTCAGCTGGTAGCTCGCCATCGAATTTCGCAAGGATATTACCTACACGCTTGTTCGCTGCTGCTAGTGCTTCTGCTGCTTCCAGTTCACGGAAGTGAGAAACCGCTTTAACACGTTGGTCAAAGTCAGCAGGCTTAGTTGGACGACGTGCTAGTACCGCTTGGATGATATCAACGCTGAAACCAGCATCTTGGTACCATGCGCGGAAACGACCTAGCATGAAGTCGATAACGTCAGCTTCTACGTTTTTGTTAGTCAGCTTGTCGCCTAGTAGCTCTTTCGCTTTGCCGATCAGATCGGTTAGGTCTAGGTTGTAGCCGTTTTCAACGATGATACGTAGCACACCTAGAGACGCACGACGAAGTGCAAATGGGTCAGAACCTTTTGGTGCTTGGCCAATACCGAAGATACCTACGATAGTGTCTAGCTTGTCTGCCATTGCTACTGCTGAAGAGATACCAGTGCTTGGTAGATCGTCACCCGCGAAACGAGGCATGTATTGCTCGTAAAGTGCCAGTGCAACTTGCTCGTCTTCACCGTCGTGAGTCGCGTAGTGCATGCCCATCACACCTTGAGTATCCGTAAATTCGAATACCATAGAGGTCATTAGGTCACACTTAGCCAGTAGGCCAGCACGCTTAGACTTTTCAACGTCAGCATCGATTTGCTCAGCAATGTAGCCTGCAAGCTCTGTGATGCGGTCTGTTTTGTCTTTGATAGTACCCAATTGCTTCTGGAAGATAGCCTGGTCTAGTTCAGCAAGACGGTCGATAAGCGGGCGCTTACGGTCTGTGTTGAAGAAGAATTCAGCATCAGCAAGACGTGGGCGTACCACTTTCTCGTTACCTTCGATAACGTGACGAGGCTCTTTAGACTCGATGTTCGATACGAAGATGAAGTTCGGTAGTAGCTTCTTGTTGTCATCGTAAACAGGGAAGTACTTTTGGTCACCCTTCATGGTGTAAACCAAAGCTTCAGAAGGGACTTTTAGGAATTCTTCTTCAAACTTCGCTGTCAGTACTACTGGCCATTCAACCAGAGACGTTACTTCTTCAACAAGGTCATCTTCTAGGTCAGCTGTACCGCCAACTGCAGCTGCCGCTTTTTGCGAATCAGCAAGGATGATCGCTTTACGCGCTTCGTAATCTGCCATTACTTTACCGCGCTCTTCTAGGATCGCAGGGTATTGGTCAGCAGAGTCGATTGTGAACTCTTGTTCGCCCATGAAACGGTGGCCACGGATAGTACGAGCAGATGCTACGCCTAGGATTTCGCCTTCAACAAGCTCATCACCTAGTAGTACTGTCAGTGTTTTTACTGGACGGATAAATTGAATGTCTGAGTTACCCCAGCGCATTGCTTTAGGAATTGGTAGGCCAGCCAGTGCTTTCGCAGCAATGTCCATCACCAATTCTTGAACTGGTTTGCCAGCTACTTCTTGTTTGAAAAGAAGCCACTCGCCTTTGTCTGTTTTCAGACGGTCAGCTTGCTCAACAGTAATACCGTTACCACGAGCCCAACCTTGTGCCGCTTTGGTCGCGTTGCCTTCAGCATCGAATGCCACAGAAACAGCAGGGCCACGTTTCTCAACCACTTTGTCTGCTTGGCCTTCAGCCAGTGCAGTTACTTTAAGTGCTAGACGACGAGGTGCTGCGTACCACTTGATGCCTTCGTGAGAAAGCTCAGCCGTTTTAAGACCTGCTTCAAAGTTAGAAGCAAACGCTTCTGCTAGAGAACGAAGTGCTGTTGGTGGAAGCTCTTCCGTACCCAGTTCAATTAGAAAATTCTTCGCCATGATTATTTACCTTCCTTCTTACACATTGGGAAGCCAAGCGCTTCACGTGACGCGTAGTACGCTTCAGCAACTGATTTAGTCAGGTTGCGGATACGAAGGATGTAACGTTGACGCTCTGTTACAGAGATAGCTTTGCGCGCATCAAGGATGTTGAATGCGTGACCTGCTTTTAGAATGCGCTCGTAAGCTGGAAGCGGCAGTGGCTTCTCAAGCTCAAGTAGCTCTTTACACTCTTTCTCGCACTGGTCGAAGAAAGTGAATAGGAAATCTACGTCTGCGTGCTCGAAGTTGTACGTCGATTGCTCAACTTCGTTTTGGTGGAAGATGTCACCGTAAGTCACGTTAGAACCGTCTGGTGCTACGTTCCATACTAGGTCGTAAACAGAATCTACTTCCTGGATGTACATTGCTAGACGCTCGATACCGTAAGTGATCTCGCCAGTTACTGGCTTACACTCAAGGCCGCCAACCTGTTGGAAGTAAGTAAACTGAGTTACTTCCATGCCGTTTAGCCATACTTCCCAACCAAGGCCCCATGCGCCTAGTGTTGGGTTTTCCCAGTTATCTTCAACGAAGCGAATGTCGTGAACAAGTGGGTCAACACCAAGAACCTCTAGGGAGCCTAGGTACAACTCTTGGATATTGTCTGGCGATGGTTTTAGCGCTACTTGGAATTGGTAGTAGTGCTGCAGACGGTTAGGGTTTTCACCGTAACGGCCATCGGTCGGACGACGAGAAGGTTGAACGTAAGCTGTAGACATTGGCTCTGGGCCAAGTGCTCGTAGACATGTCATTGGGTGAGAGGTGCCTGCACCTACTTCCATATCTAGAGGTTGAACAATGGTACAACCGTTTTGAGCCCAGTAATCCTGCAGCGCGAGGATCATTCCCTGGAAGGTTTTGATATCGTATTTTTGCATAGTCAGGTTCGCGCGATTCTTTTAAATGAATGAGAAAAATAACCTCTGAGTATACCGAGATATTCGTAAAGCGAGTAGGGGTAATCTTGTTTAATTAGTGGTCTAAAATGTCGTTTAGTGGATTTTTTTGCCT
Source organism: Vibrio sp. 10N.247.311.49 (assembly GCF_041467655.1). Taxonomy (NCBI): domain Bacteria; kingdom Pseudomonadati; phylum Pseudomonadota; class Gammaproteobacteria; order Vibrionales; family Vibrionaceae; genus Vibrio; species Vibrio sp. 10N.247.311.49. The sequence continues at coordinate 10,687 of NZ_JBFSVA010000021.1, read as the reverse complement.
TTAATGTTTGTTTTTCGGCACAAGTGGATATTTTGATAAGTTTGACACTTGTGTTTGAAAGCGTGGGTGATTAAAATCTCGCGGTCTTTGGGGAGTAGCTTACTTATTCATATCCTATTGAATGAGTTCGTTCGTCAACATAATTGATGCAAAATCATCATGGCGTTCGAGGCAACCACCACCTTGGTGGCGCTTAGCAAGACCTTAGACAAGCATCGTGAACCGGGATGGGGCGCGAGGTTTGTCTTTGGTTAAATATAATAATCTCCATCCCAAATGAGCATGTCGTGAGCGTTTTAGCAATTTCAATTACAACTGTCGCCTTAGCCGAGATCGGTGATAAGACCCAGTTGCTATCCCTTTTATTAGCCAGTCGATATCGAAAACCGATACCTATCATTGCGGCTATCTTCTTTGCCACCATTGCCAATCATGCCCTTGCTGCATGGCTCGGGGTTGTGGTCGCCGACTATCTTTCACCTGAAGTATTAAAGTGGGTGCTGGTGGTTAGTTTCATCGCTATGGCGGGCTGGATTCTGATTCCGGATAAGTTGGATGACGATGAGCAGATATCAAACCGAGGCCCGTTTGTCGCCAGTTTCATCGCCTTCTTCATTGCTGAGATCGGTGATAAAACCCAAATTGCGACCTCTATTCTAGGGGCTCAATATTCTGATGCATTAACGTGGGTGATTCTGGGTACTACGATCGGTATGCTGCTGGCGAATGTGCCTGTGGTGATCATCGGTAAGCTCTCTGCGGATAAGATGCCGCTTGATCTGATTCGTAAGATCACAGCCTTGCTATTCGTGGGTTTAGCTATCGCTGCTGCTTTCTATTAACAGGTGGTATTGAGTCTTATTATACTCAATCAGTAGAGTAATGTGTTGTAGGTCATACTCTTACAGTATTGTGGGGTTTATCGAGCGAATGGACATATAACTGTCATACTTGTCATGATATTTTAATCTTGTGAGTTAAGAACACGAGGGCATGATTATGTTGACGCGTTATATGGGTATTACTCCACAAAGCCAAAGTTATCTATTTACTTTTGGTCTTGCACTTACACTGTTAGGCATGGTGTTGACGGACATGTGGCTGCCAATGGTCGCGGGTGCCATCATCATGACTGCACTTGCGGTAGAGGCTTGGATTCGGGTCGCGCATATTATTCCGATGCGCAAAGATATCCGAGAAATTCAGCATCAGCTGGAGCATCTGCAAAACAAATCTAGAAGCGAATAAACAAAAAGCCGCTCGTACTCTGAGTTCTGTTTAAGAACATAAGGTACGAGCGGCTTTTTTGATACTTGATAGTCGGTGGGGCGTTACGCCTCCAATCCCTTTCTGATCAAATACTGGTAAGGCAACGTTTCTGTTGCTTGGCCTACCAACTGGTGATCCATGAATCGACAAAAGCTCGGAATATCTCGAGTTGTCGAAGGATCGTCAGCTTTTACCAGTAACACATCGCCATCCTGCATGTTTCTAATTGTCTTCCTGACCATCATTACTGGTTCCGGGCAACGCAGGCCTTCAGCTTCTAAAGTATGGGTTGCCAGTTCAGGTTTGAATGTCATGGTTTGTATCTCTATATCTATCTAACGAGTGAATAATACGTCTGCAGAAAAAATATGCAATAAGTGCTTGGCAAACAGAATCATTTCCTATAACTTAGTTAACAAGTTGATAACAACTTGAAGCAAAGGCAACTAGCTAAGGAGTGGCGATGTTGACAGGATTAGATAGATTAACAATTTATTCGGTTCTCTGTTTTATTTCTTTTTGTGCGTTAGTACTACGCTCATCGACAGAGACCTCACTGATGCCTATTTTTGGCATAGTAGCAACGATTATTGGTATTTGGGTAGAGATGCGCCGTTGGCAAGGTATAGCCGAAGAGCAAGAGCACTAACCCGAATACAGCAAGCGAATTCCGATACGACAACATTCCGACACTATCCCCCAATTTTCTTGGGCTTCCCCGCGTAATTGCGGGATTTTTTTTATCTAAAGCATGCTATAAACAACTTAGTGACTAATGGCAATCGTATACAGCTAGGTAAGTGGCGTGGAATTAGAAGACATCTATCGTAGAGACCTTAATTTATTGGTCGCTTTAAAGGTATTGATTGAAGAGGGCAGCGTAAGCCAGGCCGCGCTTCGTCTTAACTTAAGCCAATCCGCAACCAGTCGAGTATTAGGGCGTTTAAGAGAATTACTAAACGATCCGTTGTTTACACGTCAAGGTCAGCACCTTATTCCTACCAAGAAAGCACTCGAGATCAGTCAGCGTATTGATCAGCCTTTGGAGTCTTTTCGCCAATTGCTGAGTCCGAGTGACTTTGACCCTTACTATTGCAGCGAACGTTTTCTGATCGCTACCACCGATTATGCGATGCAAACCATCTTGCCTTATGCGTTGCCTAAGATTTATGAACAAGCACCCAATATCTCTTTGGAGTTTGCTCCGTTGCAGCATGAGCATTTGTTTAAACAGCTCAGCACCGAACGCGTTGATATGGCGATCTGTCGTCCGAGTGGCAGCATTGCACCACTTCATCAAGAAGTCTTGGGGCCGGTTGGTGTGTCGTGTCTGTTATCTAAAAACCATCCATTAGCCGATCAACCTTTAAGCCTTGCAGACTATGTTTCACTCCCACATGCGATGATTGCGATCAGTGATGGTGTTAAGGCTTTATTGGACAACGCTTTAGCTAATCAACAACCCAGAAAAATGGTACTGCGTGCTTATCACCTTGAAGCGGCATTGGCGATTGTCGATAGAATGCCGTTGGTGATTACTGTGCCTGCTGATTTGGCTTATTTGGTAGCAGAGCGTTATGACTTGGTTGTTAAGCCATTACCATTTGAATTTATGCCGTTTGATTACTCACTGATCTGGCACTCGCGTTGCGATTCTTCTGCTTCACAACAATGGTTAAGAAGAGTGGTAAAAGAAGAGTGTGGTGAGTTGATTCAAAAACGGATTGCGGATGTCGGTTTGGGTTAACCGGATCTGAGTCTGAGTTCACTTGACCCGAATGACAAAAACGCAAAAGGGCTGATAAAAATCAGCCCTTTGTTGTTTTGGGTTATCCAAGCCTAAAGCTGTTGCTTAAGGTTTGATAACTTTATGTTTGAGAGCCTATAGTTTAATGACTACGCGACCAGTGATTTGACCGTTAGTGATGTCTTCTGCTGCTTGAATTGCACCGTCTAAAGACACTTCTTTGGTTGCTTGAGCGTAGAAAGATTCTGGTAGTAGCTCAGCCAGTTGTTCCCACGCTTTAATACGTTTTTCACGAGGGCACATTACAGAATCAACACCTTGTAGGCGAACGTTACGCAGAATGAATGGCATTACCGTGGTTGGTAAGTCAAAACCGCCAGCTAGACCACACATCGCAACCGCACCGTTGTAATCAATTTGCGCCAATACTTTCGCAAGCACTTTGCTGCCTACCGTATCGATAGCGCCAGCCCACAGTTGTTTTTCTAGTGGCTTAGCTGGTTCTTCTAGTTCAGCACGCTCTACAATACGTGTCGCGCCTAGTGATTTAAGTAGTTCACCGTTTACAGAAGCACGGCCAGTCACTGCTGCCACTTTGTAGCCCAGTTGGTTTAGTAGAGTGATAGATACGCTACCTACACCGCCACTTGCGCCGGTAACTAGGATTTCACCGTCTTCAGGCTTGATGCCAGCATCGACAATAGCTTGCACACAAAGCATTGCCGTGAAGCCTGCTGTACCGATCGCCATGACTTTCTTAGCGTCTAGACCTTTAGGCATTGGCACTAACCAATCACCGTTTAGGCTCGCTTTTTCAGCCATGCCGCCCCAGTGACCTTCACCAACACCCCAACCCGTTAAAACAACTTCGTCGCCTGCTTTGTAGCGTGGGTCATCAGATTGTGAAACCACACCTGAAAGGTCGATACCAGGAACCATAGGGAAGTTACGAACAATGCGCCCTTTACCTGTAATCGCCAAACCATCTTTGTAGTTCAAAGAAGAGTAGCTAACATCAATCTTCACGTTACCTTCTGGTAATTGAGATTCTTCAATTTGAGAAACTGACGCGATAGTTTTTTTGTCTTCTTGGTTTAGTACAAGTGCTTTAAACATGATCTGCTCCGTGGAGGAATATTAGGAAACTGAAGTAACTTTAGTTGAATCATCCGAGAAAAAATAATGAAACATCAACATTGAATATATGCGTTTTGTGCATAGATGTCAGGGTTGGTTTTTCTCTCGTTGAGTTCGCTGAACGCAATCGATGCATTGTTGGATGCCAAGCAATAAAAAGTGCAGCTATATAAATATAGCTGCACAAAAGATTACCCTTCAAATATTACAGTCAGTAAACGCTATGGGCGTTCAAATACCGTTGCAATACCTTGGCCTAAACCAATACACATAGTCGCCAAGCCGTATTTCACGTCTTGTGCTTCCATCAGGTTGATTAGCGTCGTCGAGATACGAGAACCAGAACAGCCTAGTGGGTGACCCAGAGCAATCGCACCGCCGTTAAGGTTTACTTTCTCGTCAACAACATCCAGTAGACCTAAGTCTTTAGCACAAGGTAGAGATTGAGCAGCAAACGCTTCGTTTAACTCAATCACACCCATGTCTTCAATGGTTAGTCCTGCACGTTTAAGTGCTTTTTGGGTTGCTGGTACTGGGCCGTAACCCATGATTGAAGGATCGCAGCCAGCGATAGCCATAGACTTCACGCGAGCGCGAATCTTAAGGCCAAGTGCGTTAGCTTTCTCTTCGCTCATGATAAGCATTGCAGAAGCACCATCAGACAGAGCTGATGAAGTACCTGCTGTTACTGTGCCGTTTGCTGGGTCAAATACCGGACGCAGCTGGGATAAGCCTTCAACTGTTGTCTCTGGGCGAATGACTTCGTCGTAATCCAGAGTGAACAGAGAACCGTCTGCAGCGTGAGCTTCGGTTGGCAGGATTTCATTTTTGAAACGACCTTCAACCGTAGCTGCTTGAGCGCGAGCATGTGAGCGTGCTGCGAATGCATCTTGGTCTTCACGGCTAATACCGTGCATTTTGCCTAACATCTCAGCGGTTAGCCCCATCATGCCGGCCGCTTTTGCTACGTGTTTTGACATGCCTGGGTGAAAATCAACACCATGGTTCATTGGTACGTGGCCCATGTGCTCCACACCACCAATCAGGCAGATTTCAGCATCACCAACCATGATAGAGCGAGTTGCATCATGCAAAGCTTGCATAGATGAACCACATAAACGGTTGACTGTTACAGCACCAATCTCAATCGGTAGACCAGCAAGCAAGGCAGCGTTACGTGCAACGTTGAAGCCTTGCTCTAGTGTTTGTTGTACACAACCCCAGTAAATATCTTCAATTTCGACAGGGTTTACTTCTGGGTTGCGCTCTAAAATGCCTTTCATCAAATGTGCAGACAGATCTTCAGCACGAGTGTGACGGAAAGCTCCACCTTTGGAACGTCCCATTGGGGTGCGAAGGCAATCAACAACAACTACATTTTTCATTTTGCTATTCCTTTTCCAAATGTGGGTTACAGAGAACTGGCTTGTTGGCTGTCGTAAAAGCTTTCGCCCTTCGCTGCCATATCAAGCAATAGCTGAGGAACTTGGTACATTGCACCTAAGTCTTGGTAGCCTTTCGCCATTTCAACGAAGTTACCAATGCCCACACTGTCTAAGTAGCGGAATACGCCGCCTCTAAATGGAGGGAAGCCTAAACCGTAAACCAGTGCCATATCCGCTTCTTGCGGTGTCGCGATAATGCCTTCTTCTAGACAAAGCACCACTTCGTTGATCATTGGAATCATCACGCGCTGGATAATTGTTTGGTCATCAAAATCTTGTGGTGCTTGACATACGTCAGCCAAGATAGGAAGAATGTCTTCAGAGAAGGTCTTCTTCGGACGACCACGCTTGTCTACGCTGTATGTGTAGAAACCGCTACCGTTTTTCTGACCGTATTTTTCAGCAACGTAAAGTGCATCAATCGCATCACGACCTTCTTTGCCCATACGCTCTGGGAAACCTTGCGCCATCACAGCTTGTGCGTGGTGTGCAGTGTCTAGGCCTACAACGTCTAGTAAGTAAGCCGGGCCCATTGGCCAACCGAACTTGCGCTCCATCACTTTATCGATCTTAGTGAAATCAGCACCGTCGCGTAGCAACATGCTGAAACCGCCAAAGTAAGGGAAAAGTACACGGTTAACGAAGAAGCCTGGGCAGTCGTTAACAACGATTGGGGATTTACCCATCTTCGCTGCGTAAGCAACCACGCGATTGATGGTCTCTTCTGAAGTTTGTTCACCACGGATGATCTCAACCAAAGGCATGCGATGCACAGGGTTAAAGAAGTGCATGCCACAGAAGTTTTCTGGGCGCTTCAGTGATTTCGCTAGCAGGTTGATCGGAATTGTAGAGGTGTTTGATGTTAGAACCGTGTCTTCACCAACCAAACCTTCCACTTCGCTCAGTACTGCTGCTTTTACTTTCGGGTTTTCTACTACTGCTTCAACAATCACATCCGACTGTTCTACACCCGCGTAATGCAGGCTTGGAGTAATAGAAGACAGAATACCAGCCATCTTGAATCCATCTAAGCGACCGCGTGATAAGCGTTTATTCAACAGCTTAGATGCTTCGTTCATACCTAGATCAAGCGATGCTTGTGCGATGTCTTTCATCATCACTGGCACGCCTTTTAGAGCTGATTGGTAAGCAATACCGCCGCCCATGATACCTGCACCAAGTACGGCTGCACGCTCAGTTGCTTTGTTTGCTGACTTACCCGCTTGTTTCGCTAAGCCTTTGATGTACTGGTCATTCAGGAATAAGCCAACTAATGCTTTTGCTTCTTCCGATTTCGCTAGCTTAACGAAGTGCTTACGTTCGATGTCGAGTGCTGCATCGCGATTGCTGCGTGCTGCTTCTTCAATCGCAATCACAGAAGTAATCGGAGCTGGGTAGTGAGGCCCTGCTTTTTGAGCAACTAAGCCCTTCGCCATGGTAAAGCTCATCATCGCTTCGAGTTTGCTTAGTGAAAGCGCTGATGTCTTTTGTTTACGGCGTAGCTGCCAGTCTAATTTTTCATTAGCAGCCAGAGAAACGGTATTGATTGCCGATTCTAGTAACTGGTCTGTTTCAACAATCGCATCTAACAAGCCAACTTTAAGCGCTTCATCTGCACGGCATGCTTTGCCTTGCGTGATAATTTCCATTGCGCTGTCAGCACCGATAACACGAGGTAGGCGCACACAACCACCAAAACCAGGCATGATGCCAAGTTTGGTTTCAGGTAGGCCAATGCTGGTGGTCTTGTCACCGATACGGAAATCGGTAGCGAGTACACATTCACAGCCGCCGCCAAGGGCATGGCCACGCATCATTGAAAGAGTTGGGACAGGAAGGTCTTCGAGCTTGCTGAAGATTGAATTAGCGAATCTTAACCATTCATCAAGTTCTGCTTCTGGCTTAGCAAATAGGCCAAGAAATTCAGTGATGTCTGCGCCTACAATGAACGCGTCTTTGTTTGAAGTTAAGATTAAACCACGTAATCCTGCGTGAGCATTAAGAGCATCTAACGCTTTATCTAGTGATTCTAAAGTAGCAAGGTCGAGTTTGTTTACAGAGGCTGGTGCACAGAAGCTTAATTCCGCAATACCATCTTGTAATTCCTTTACCTGTAGGGTGTTAGCTTGGTAAATCATTGTCTATCTCCATGACATACAATCCACGATTGTTTGAGAGAATCTTGTTATCTTTCTATTATTGTAGAATACCTGGTAAGACCAGTTATCTTAGTCTGTACCTCTGCTTGATTAATTTCAATACATTTTTTAAACAATTGTTTAACATTGTGCGATGGCACAGATCCTCTAACCCTTATTATTCACGCGTGATACACTTCGTCGCTCTTATTAACTAAGTTAACGATATGAATGAACAGCCTTATTTAATACCTTCTGCGTCGGCTCTGTTTGAAGAAGAGATAAAAAAGAGCGTCTTTATTACGCATCTTGCTCATACTCCAAGTGTTGAAGCTGCAAAACAGTTCGTAGAACAGGTGAAAAAAGAGCATTCTTCAGCACGACATAACTGTTGGGGTTTTGTTGCTGGTCGACCTGAAGACTCAATGCTTTGGGGTTTCAGTGATGATGGTGAACCCTCGGGTACAGCGGGTAAGCCTATCTTGGCGCAACTATCGGGCTCTGGTGTCGGTGAATTAACGGCTGTTGTGACGCGCTACTCTGGCGGAATTAAGCTTGGAACCGGCGGTTTGGTTAAGGCTTACGGCGGTGGCGTACAACAAGCTCTCAAGCTGCTTCAAACTATCGAGAAAAAAATAACCACAAAATTACGGCTAGAGTTAGACTATGGCTTTGTGCCGATCGCACAATCCATCATGGCTCAGCATCAGGCTGTTGAGGTCCAAGCGGATTATGGTGTTCAAGTTGAGCTTATTATTGAAATAGAGCTCCTTCAGGTAGATTCGTTTACCCAAACCATGATCAATAAAAGCGGTGCTAAGGCACTGGTAACGAAAGTCAAAGACAACTAGGAAGTGTGAAGCATTTCGCTTCGTTCAATAGCTCATGCAATTTCGCTCAATTATTCGAATCGTCGGATTATTATTAGCACTTTTTAGTGTATCAATGCTTGCTCCTGCGCTCGTCGCACTGATCTATCGAGATGGTGCGGGTGTGCCATTTGTGACGACCTTCTTCGTTCTCTTATTCTGTGGAGCAACTTGCTGGTTTCCAAACCGACGTTATAAGCATGAATTGAAAGCGCGTGATGGCTTTTTGATTGTTGTTCTGTTTTGGACGGTAATCGGTAGTGCGGGTGCGCTGCCGTTTTTGATCGCCGATAACCCCAATGTGTCGGTAACCGATGCTTTCTTCGAATCCTTCTCTGCATTAACTACGACAGGTGCGACCGTAATTGTCGGCCTCGATGATCTGCCTAAGGCGATTCTTTTTTATCGTCAGTTCCTACAATGGTTTGGTGGTATGGGTATCATCGTATTAGCGGTAGCTATCCTCCCTGTTCTGGGTATCGGTGGTATGCAGTTATATCGTGCTGAAATCCCGGGTCCAGTAAAAGATAGCAAGATGACTCCGCGTATTGCTGAAACGGCAAAAGCGCTTTGGTACATCTACCTGAGCTTAACCATTGCTTGTGCAGTGGCGTTTTGGCTTGCTGGGATGAGCTTCTTTGATGCCATCAGTCATAGCTTCTCTACTATTGCGATTGGTGGCTTCTCGACTCACGATGCGAGCATGGGGTATTTCAATAGCCCTGCGATCAACATGATTACAGTTGTGTTCCTTCTTATATCCGCATGTAACTATTCGCTTCACTTTGCTGCATTTGCTTCAGGTGGTGTGCATCCTAAGTATTATTGGAAAGATCCTGAGTTCCGCGCCTTTATCTTTATTCAGGCAGTACTGTTCTTGGTTTGTTTCTTATTACTGCTCAATCATCACTCTTATGATTCGTACTACGATGCTTTCGACCAAGCCTTGTTCCAAACCGTGTCTATCTCTACGACCGCGGGTTTTACAACGACGGGTTTCTCAGAGTGGCCATTGTTCTTACCCGTACTGCTTTTGTTCTCTTCTTTTATAGGGGGATGTGCAGGTTCTACGGGTGGTGGTATGAAAGTGATTCGAATCTTACTACTTACTCTGCAAGGTGCTCGTGAAATGAAGCGTCTTGTTCACCCACGGGCTGTCTATACCATCAAGGTTGGCGGTTCTGCACTACCACAACGTGTTGTAGATGCGGTCTGGGGCTTCTTCTCTGCATACGCATTAGTGTTTGTGGTTTGTATGCTGGCTCTTATTGCAACTGGTATGGACGAGTTGAGTGCTTTCTCTGCGGTAGCGGCGACATTAAATAACCTTGGCCCGGGCCTTGGTGAAGTCGCGGTGCACTTTGGCGATGTGAACGACAAAGCAAAATGGGTACTTATCGTATCTATGCTGTTTGGCCGATTAGAAATCTTCACCTTATTAATCTTATTGACCCCTACGTTTTGGCGTAGCTAAGGACAACATTGTGGCAAAAGTTCTATTTTTGTATTCAAGCCGTGAAGGGCAGACCAAGAAAATCTTGAACTATATAAAAGAAGAAATGAGTGAGTTCGAATGTGAGCTTCAAGATCTGCACACTATTGGCAAGGTGGACTTTGCTCAGTACGACAGAGTGTTGATTGGCGCATCGATTCGTTATGGCCACCTTAATAAGAAGCTATATCAATTTATTGATGCCAACCTTACTCAGTTGCAATCAAACAAGGTTGCGTTCTTCTGTGTTAACTTAACGGCGCGTAAAGAAGACCAAGGCAAAGATACACCAGAAGGCAGTGCGTATATTAAGAAGTTCCTTACCAAGTCTCCATGGCAGCCGACTTTAATCGGTGTATTTGCAGGTGCCCTCTATTACCCACGTTATAACTGGTTCGATAGAACCATGATCCGCTTTATTATGAATATGACAGGTGGTGAAACGGATACAACGAAGGAAGTTGAGTACACAAACTGGGAAAAAGTCTCTTTGTTCACTGAAAAACTGAAGAATATGTAAGATAAAAGCCTACTTTTGAGGCGTTTTGAGTTCTTTTTAATCGAACGAATAAAAAAACGAAAAAAACTTA
>NZ_JBFSVA010000020.1:0-83913 GCF_041467655.1 Vibrio sp. 10N.247.311.49 | reverse complement strand
TATTCATCAACGAGTGCCCACACAGATTGATAGGTTTAAATTGTTAAAGAGCTTTGCTTGTCGAAACTTTCTTTTTACAAAGAAACCCTTGAAAGCGGACGTGAATTCTAGCGATTTAATCTTAAGTGTCAAACACTTTTTAAAATTAATTTCTTTCGAACTTTCCGTCTTACTGATTACCGCTGAAGCCTTATGGCATCTGCCGTGTCAGTGAGGCGGCATTATAGAGATCATCGAAAACATGGCAACCCCTTTTTTGATAAAAATTCAAAAAACTTGCTTAAGTGGCTACTTTTACGTCAAAAGGCTCTTTCGTAGCTCAAAGCTCATACAATAATGGGTGTATTACTTAAAACTTTGCGATTAGATCTTTCGAAAAAGCCTCTATATCTAGCTCAATGCTCCATTTCTCACTCACTTCTAGGATGTTATCTAGCGATTGCTGAACTGTTTTTATCGTCAATGTGTTGTTGTCTAGGTCGTATACCTGTTTTTGCGTGGTGTAATAGAAATAAAGGATGGTCAGCGCGTCTCGGTCGCCTTGCTCAGCTTTGGGTTGAATACGCTTGAGCTTACGATAGATTTGATTATGGATTTGTTTAAGGTTCCATACATAAAGCGCTTCTTTGAAGTAATCATGCCCTTTCACACGGCTCGCGATAAATGCATTCAATGCGACTGATAAGATCACACCTAATACGTTCAAGTGGAAATTACCTGTCGATTCGCCTGCGATTGATTGCCCTGAACCGAATAGCTCGATCAGTATGGTTCCGAATACAATGGCGAACACTGCGAGTGACCCAACCAACGAAACCAACAGCAGGTTCATCTTCTTTCTATATTCTTCTTTATTGATCTTCTGTAACTTCATCGACTACTTCCTTATGTAAGTCACCTAATAATTTGCGCATACTATCTACGTAAACATTGGGTCGCTTCAACCCTTACCATCTTGTAATGTGGTCATTCTCTATTTAATACGCAGAGTTCTTCTGGTTGGCGCTATACGCAACTCTATTTGACTTCATTAATAGAAAAGAGTTACATACCGCCACAATTTTGGTTATTCATCAATTCATGTTGATAAAGCCCGTTTCGCTTTATCACATACTGACAAGGTACATTCCATGCGTTCATTTGTATTACGCGCTCGCGCAGCCCCTACAGAGAGCAAACTTATCTTAGAAGGTGTTGGGCAAGATGCTCATACTGAGATTCTGGCTCATACTCTGATGAACACGATCTTCGTTGCTCAATCTCACCGTGAGAATGTCACCGTACACCTTGTATTAGAAAGTACTAAAGACTTTTCACGTACGATCACTTTCGATTCAAATGAGATCACCAACATTGGTGGCTTTCATGAATCGGCATTGTTATCAGCGGTAGTAAGAGCGGTTGATGCTTCTCAAGGTATGACCAAAGAGCAGACTCGTCAGGTTGAACCGGGAATCGTCGTTCGCACTATGAGCTTTGAAAAACTAGTCAAAGAACTGGCTGAAGACCACCAGCTATACATGATGGATAAGAAAGGTGACTTTATCCGTGATGCAGAGATTGCTGAAAACCCATGTTTCCTTCTTACTGATCACATCCCTATGCCGAAGAAAAGCTACAACAGCTTAAAGCGCTTAGGGACAGAAAAAATCAGCTTAGGCCCGAACATGCTGTTTGCTTCTCAGTGCGTTGTATTGATCAATAATGAGCTGGATATTCGCGGTTTCTAGCCTCCGGACTGATAAGCTAAACAAAAAAGAGCTCAACTATGTGAGCTCTTTTTTATTATCTATCTCTTTGTATCAATGGTGTTATCTCGAAATCAGACCTGATTAACCAAAGATGAAGCTGTATAGGAAGCCTGCACCCATCGCCATGCTTAGGATAACGAATAGGAATGCTGCAATCATTTGGTTATTGAAGATTGATTTAAGCAGGATAACTTCCGTCAAACTTGCACCTGCACTACCAATGATCAATGCCATTACTGAACCCAACGCCATACCTTTCTGTACTAGAGCTGCACTTAATGGGATTACCGCTTCAGCACGAATGTACAGTGGAATACCAATCACGGCAGCTACTGGAATCGCATACCACATACCTTCACCAGCGTACTGTGCAATTAGGTCTGTAGGAATGAAGCCGTAGATGAATGAACCAATCGCGATACCCATCATTAGGTAAGGGAAAACTTGTTTGAAGTCTTTCCAAGTTGAGAACCAAATTCTCATCCAACGACTAGGTTCTTTCTTCTCTACGATTTCAGCTGTTGCGCTTCCATCCGCTGAACAGCATGAAACCGTTACTTGTGGCTCTTCTTTTTTAGAATCGCAGCAAGATGTCTCTTTTGCCATTACTGGTGCAGGTTCGCCACATGCACTTGTACCACATGAAGATTCCGCTTTAACCGGTGCTGCTTTCTTAGGATCAGAATCACCACAGCTAGTGCCACAGCTTGAAGCTGAACCTGTTGATTCATACGCTTCAGGTTTTACGTAACGCTCAAAGCCAAGCTTCTCAAGTGCGTAACCAGCCACTACAGACACCGTCATTGCTACAAGGAAGTAGAACACAGCAACTTGCCAACCGAAGGTAATCACAAACAAACCAATGATCACTGGGTTCAATAGTGGGCTACCAAATAGGAACACCATCATTGGACCGAAACCCGCTCTTGCACGCAGCAATCCTTTTAAGAAAGGAATGGTCGAACATGAACAGAAAGGTGTAATTGCACCCAGTAGTGCTGCTACTACATAACCCTTACCATTACGTGAGCTCAGGATAGATTGAATCTTTTCTGGTGTAAGGAACTCTTGAAGAATCCCAACAATGTAGCTGATCGCTAAGAAAAGGATAATTAGCTCTACTGCTAAGAAAGCGAACATATCAAGTGCGTCTTTCAGCATTGTTAACATTTCATTGCTCATAATTAACTCCAAACTGGATTGAAGGTCGGGCTCTATGAGAAAAGTAACCAACCCTTAATTTCGAATATTCTCGAATTATAGAAATAAACAGCTCCAGAACAAGCATTATTTCGATAAAAATCGAAATGATTTTCGAAAACACAGTTTTTCAATAACTTACACAGACACCGTTTTTAAATTTGAATTCGACATACATTTCGACTAACATCGAAATTAAATCTTGAGGAGTTAATATGAACTTAGAAGTCGTTGCGAAAGCACTTAAAGAGTTGGGGCACCCTATTCGCCTAACCATTTATAAGAGTGTCGTTAAAGCTGGCTACCAAGGCATTGCAGTTGGCGGCCTACAAGAAGAGCTAGGCATTCCCGGTTCTACCTTGTCTCACCACATATCAAGCTTGGCGTCTGCGGGCCTAATCAGCCAAAGACGAGAAGGAAGAACTCTATTCTGCGTGGCGGAGTATGAGTGCCTAGAAGGTGTGATTGATTTCTTACAAGACGAATGTTGCGTAAATGAACAGTGCAACTAATGCACCTTTGAAGCTCGAACAAGTCTGGGCCGAGTATCAGCAAGCATTAAAGTCATTCCTGCATTCAAAGGTCAACAACTCTGCGGATGTAGACGACTTGCTCCAAGATATCTTGATTAAGACCTATCAGAACTTAGATAAGGTACAAGATGCTAGCAGTGTTAAGGCTTGGCTGTTCCAGTTAGCCAACAACACCATTATCGACTTCTACCGTAAGCATGCACGCCAACAACGTGATAGCCAAATTGATGCTGAAGATCTGTGGTTTACCGATTTAGACCACGACTCTGAATTTAAGCAGAAACTTTCATTGTGTATTGAACCTTTTATTCAGGCATTGCCAGAACAAAGTTCATCGCTACTGCTTGCGGTCGACATCAAAGGCCAAAGCCAAAAAGAGATCGCAGAAGCGCAGAACGTCAGCTATTCAACGGTTAAATCCCGCGTGCAAAAAAGCCGTGCTGATCTTAAGAACCTGTTTGAAGAGTGTTGTAACTTGTCCCTTGATCAACAAGGCAATGTGATTGATTGCGAGCTTAAGCCGAACGCCAGCTGCGGCAAGTGTTAATCGTTACATCGAATCCGTTATTTCAATAGAACAAAGCCAGCAATTAATGCTGGCTTTGTTGTTTTCATAATCTGCAAATCACTCTTTACTTAAGCAAATCTAGAGCTTGAGCGAACCGAACTATGCTGCTTCCGCTTTTACCACAGGTTGATAGCGCCCCGGTTTATGATTCATTGCTAGAATCAAGTTGGTGACTATCGCACCAAGCACAGACAGAAGAACCAATGACACATCAACAATGAACAGAGAAAGCACAACAATCGTGCAGTCTAATGCCATCTGAACCTTACCTGCTCGAATTCCAAAACGTTCTTGTAAGAACAACGCCAGAATGTTGAAGCCACCTAAGCTCATCTTGTGACGGAAAATCACCAGCATGCCGGTACCAATCAAGCCACCACCAAGTAAAGCTGCATACAATGCATGAATTTCGGCAATTTGAATCACGTGATACAAGTGATCCACGGCGAACGAAACAATCGAAACCGCGATAAACGTATTGATTGTGAAGCGCCAGCCCATACGAGCAACCGACAAAATATAGAAAGGTAAGTTAAGTGCGAAGAATACTTGGCCAAAGCTCAAATCTGTTACTTTGGTAATGAAGATCGCTAGACCAGCCGTGCCCCCGGTGAGCAAACCGACTTGGTTGAAAAAGATAACGCCGAGTGAAACCAATGCGCTACCTAAGATCAGTGCCAGTAAGTTTTCGCGAAGATTATGATCTTTATCCATGTGAATGACTCTCCCTGAATCTTTTAACATCGCGTTTCAGTAGTCTTGAAACGATTTATGCCCAAATTTACGATGTTTGACAGATAAGTCGAGTGAACGAGCAATGTTGCTTAGTGATTAGTTTGTATATTAGTTTTTACAGCTTTGTGAAACTTTAAATTAAACAGCTAGTTATAAGCCTTAATTTGGACTTTCATTCTTAATTAGATACTTGTTTCTATTAACTAACGAGCTTCAAGTTTTCTTATTTATTGAGCGCGTTTTATACCAATTCCAATCAAGCGACAATCTATGCATAAAACGCATAGACTACATCACAAATGGTCATTTGATACATACCCGACTCATCACTATGATGCGCGACTTCTTACAACATTGAGCGCATGTCAACACCGTATGTTTTCACAATCTCTTTTTGCCCAACTTGCCAGAATGACGTTATTCCTCGTCATTAGTTTGGTTATTGTGCATCACAGTCAGCCATTGATTGATCTCTTGGCTCAGCATGCCGTAAGCAGTGGTTGCCACCAGCAGTCAGGGCATGATCATTCTGGGCACGAACATCACCATGAGATGACTGACCAACACATGTCAGCGCAAGACCACTCACATCACCACCATTAATTTAAGAGTATTAGAATGAGCATTTTCCGTTTTCCTTTACTGGTATGGCTAGGGATAGGCACACTTATTATCAGTCTAGGGATCAGACAATCATTCGGCATTTTCATGATGCCAATTTCAGAGCATTTCGGCACGGGTCGAGAGTTTTTCAGCTTCTCTATTGCTCTACAAAACTTATTTTTCGGTGTGTTCCAACCTTTTGTTGGTATGGCCGCTGACAAATGGGGAGCAAGACGCATCATTATTGCTGGCGCATGTGCTTACGGTTTGGGTTTACTTCTTACCTCAATTTCTACCGAATCGAGCATGCTTTACGTTTCGTTAGGCGCACTGGTTGGTCTTGGCTTGAGTGCGACAAGTTACGTGATCGTGCTTGGCGCAGTAGCGAAAGTTGTACCAGCAGAGCACGCGGCTAAGGCGTTTGGCTTAACCACGGCTGCAGGTTCATTTGGTATGTTCGCGGTAATTCCGGGCGCACAATACATGCTGAATGAATTTGACTGGCAGAGTGCGATGCAAGTGTTTGGCGTACTGTGTTGTTTGATGATCTCTTTTGCGCTGTTCATGCGAGCGCCTAAAGCAGCCTCAAACAAACAAGCGCAAGCTGAAGAGAACCAAACACTCAAAGAAGCGTTGTCTGAAGCGTTTGCTCACAAAGGTTACTGGTTGATTCACGCGGGCTTCTTCGTGTGCGGTTTCCACGTAATGTTTATCGCAACGCACTTACCGAGCTATTTAGCAGATAAAGACCTACCCGCGAGCAGCGCTGCGATGGCACTGGCTTACGTTGGCATCTTCAACATCTTTGGGTCTTACTTCTGGGGTGTAATGGGCGACAAGTTCAGCAAACGCCACGTTATGTCTGCACTGTACTTAGTGCGTACTGTGGTTATCGGTGCGTTTGTGACTCTGCCTGTGACTGAATCAACCGCGGCTATCTTCGGTGCGGCCATTGGATTCTGTTGGTTGGGTACAGTTCCGCTAACGTCTGGCTTAGTTCGTCAGATCTTCGGTGCCCGTTACCTATCAACGTTGTACGGCTTGGTATTCTTTACTCACCAAGTGGGTAGCTTCTTAGGCGCTTGGATGGGTGGTCGTATTTACGATTACTACGGTTCTTACGAGCCAATCTGGTGGTCAACGGTGGTGCTGGCATTTGCAGCAGCACTTATCCATTTACCAATCAATGACAAGCCCATTGAGCGACTGAAATTGGCAATGGCTTAACGTTTTATGCTGACTCCCCCACTAGCGTAAACAAGTCGTTCCAATAAAGCGAGTGAGTATTGAAAGGAAGCATCCTGAGATACTCACTCGCTTTTTTGTTGGTCGTTATAGTAGAAATTATAACTAGCGAAACTGGCATAAAGCTCACTGAATAATAAGACTATTATTTTAGTTTTCATTTATAGTATCCACCCGCTCCTTTAAAACTAATCCGCAGGCTTATGGAATACATAGATCAGACTGTCCTTATCGCAATGACACTCATTTTTGTCGGCTCGTTTGTGCAAACCGCAATCGGCTTTGGTTTGGCCATTGTTGCAGCCCCACTGCTGTTTTTGGTCTCTCCAGATTATGTGCCTGCGCCTATCTGCTTGGTTGGCCTGTTTATCTCTTTATTCAACGCCTTTAAACACCGTGCAAACATTTCTATTGGCGGGTTAAAAATCGCATTGCTGGGCCGCATTCCAGGCTCACTGGCAGGCGGAGCATTATTGGTGATGGTTTCAACGAGCGTGTTGTCATTGTGGTTGGGCTTATTGGTGGTATTTGCCGTGATTGTTAGCCTACTGCCATTTAGACTCGAACCAACCCCAACTAAGATGGGTATTGCGGGGTTCTTCTCTGGGTTCTTTGGCACCAGTTCTGGTATTGGTGGTCCACCGATGGCACTGCTACTCCAACACCAAGATGCCAATCAGCTTCGTGGTAACCTTTCTGCGTTTTTCGTGTTTAGTTCGATCATTTCATTGGTTGTACAGATCCCAATTGGCTTCTTCACGATGCACCATTTGATCATCACTATACCTTTGCTGCCTGCTGCTTGGTTGGGTTACAAAGTGGCGTTAATGACGACACAAAGCATCCCTAAAGAGAAGATACGCATTGGTTCATTACTGCTATGTTCTCTCAGTGGCTTTACGGCAATCTGGCAGGGTTTAGCTGGCTAGTTATTGGCGATAAAGACCGGAAAAGACATCTTAGAAAACCAACACAGATCAAACACCCAATAGATAAAAGGACGCTCTATGACTTACGACGAATTCAATTCATTCTGCGAGTCGCTGCCTGCAACCAGTTATGTGATGCAGTGGAATAACTCGCACGTTTGGAAAGTGGGTGGCAAGGTATTTGCGATTGGTGGTTGGGGACCGAAAGATGAGCCTGCGTTTATCTTCAAGGCGTCTGATCAGAACTTCGACTTTCTGAAAGAGGAACCCGGTTATAAACCTGCTCCTTACTTTGCTTCGCGTGGTATGAAATGGATTCAGCTGTTTGAAAGCACGCCAGAAAGGGATGAGGAGCTGAGATACTACCTCACTGAGTCACACCGAATTGTGTCCTTAAGTTTAACCAAAAAGAAACAAGCAGAGCTAGGGCTCAATCAGTAGCGTTTATTACGTACTGCTAATCTGAGCCCTTCTTTTGCAGTGAGGAAGGCCCCCTAAGAAGTCTGTTTCAAAAATGCAGGTAAATAGCGTTCTATTTTTTGCTCTGAGATAAGCGGCACCAATAAATAGATCAAACCCGCAAAGGCAATAGATCCGGCTAAGTCCTCTGGTCGATGCATGCCAAGCCAAACACGGCTATAGGCGACACCACCAGCCCAAACCAGTAAACCGCCGACTAGATAAAAGCGTTTCGCCTCTAGGAGAAGACCACCAAAAAACGCCAAACACACACCGACAAAGATCATATGTCCAGATGGGAAAGAGTAGTCAGTTTCACCCAACCAGTGACGCGTTCGCCACTCGCTCACCTTATCTTGTACAGACTCAATCGCAGCATTCTTTTCAACCAATGGTAATTCGTAAAACACTTCCGGCATATCAACCACTTCCTGCGTCACCAAATACTCAGAATAAGGACGAGGGCTCTCAGTGGAATGCTTTAAGAAGGTTTTCGCTGCAAAGCTAAGCACCAACAACAAGCCGAGCTGCAGACAAAGACTGACTAACTTCGCTTTGGAAAACTTCATCGTGAACAATACTAAAGACAAAATCGCTAGTGTTACCAAGAACCCTTGATTGCCCGCAGAGTAAGTCACAAACGTTATGAAGGCGCCATAGAAAGGCAAAACAGCACTTCCAAGGTCGAAGTCAGATCCAAAGATCAAAAAGGGTATGAGGGAATACAAACTTAGAACGAGCAGTAATAAGCCTTTGGATTTGTTAGAGAACAGAGAAGTCATGGCTAAGATCTTTTAGATAAAGTGGTCGGATGCTATCGCAGCTTAGCATCGTCAATATCAATTTTATGTCAAAACGGTCAGTCAGCCGTCATGGTGTAACAATATTCGATTAATGGACCTCTTGAGTATTGATTCGGTGAACAGCCACGCCAGCACCAATAATGTTCAACATCCATTTATGTTCATAGAGATAGCAAAAACCACTGAAACCAGACGAGACAAAGGCATCATCCCATTAATAGACTACCGGACGCGTTCTGCTGATAAAGTGAACACTTACCGGATTATAAGGCCAGAATCTTAAAAACTTTGCTGTCAGTCCTTTAAATCCACTATTGAAAGGATTACCATCTGGTCTGCTTTCAAAAGCAAAACAGATTATTAATTTTTATTCTCAGGGCGGGGCGAAATTCCCCACCGGCGGTATGTCCTTAGCAAAATCTAAAGATAAGCCCGCGAGCGCTCGATTCGTCGAGGTCAGCAGATCTGGTGAGATGCCAGAGCCGACGGTTATAGTCCGGATGAGAGAGAATGAAAACACACTCGTTTAAGTTGGAAAGGCGTACCCGCGTGAGTTGGGTTCGTACCTCCAACTTAGGCGGGTGCATTTCGTTTTGGATAAAACCATAATGAGCTAATACCAATCACAGTAAATAAATGATCAGAGATAGCGCAGGAAAAACGCTTGAGAACAAGGCAAAATTTTTCGATAAGTAGTTATTCTACAGTCAAAAATTCTAACGCCGTTATCAAGGGTTTTAACTAGCTAGAATGACCAGTTGTTTACTACGATTGGTACAAGTTACTTGTAATGAGTAGGCTTTGTTGTGCTCGGTTGAGATCCCTCATACAGCCCTGATTCTGGTGATATTTTAGGAGTTTAACCATGAATCAGTCTTCACTACTTGCCGAATTTGGCGAACCAATCACTCGCGTTGAAAATGCACTGCAAGCTCTACGCGAAGGTCGTGGCGTACTTCTACTTGACGATGAAGATCGTGAGAACGAAGGCGACATCATCTACTCAGTAGAACACCTGACGAATGCTCAAATGGCGCTTATGATCCGCGAATGCAGTGGAATTGTGTGCCTATGTCTAACTGACGAGCAAGCGAACCAACTTGAACTTCCACCTATGGTTGTTGATAACAACAGCGCAAACCAAACTGCGTTTACCGTCACTATCGAAGCGAAAGTTGGTGTAACAACAGGTGTTTCTGCCGCTGACCGTGTAACAACGATCAAGACAGCTGCAAATCCAACAGCTAAGCCTACTGACCTTGCTCGCCCTGGCCACGTATTCCCATTGCGTGCTCGTAAAGGTGGTGTACTTGCTCGTCGCGGCCACACAGAAGGTACAGTAGATCTTATGCAAATGGCTGGTCTTCAATCGGCAGGCGTACTATGTGAAGTAACCAACCCAGACGGCACAATGGCAAAAGCGCCAGAGATCGTTGCTTTCGGCAAACTTCACAACATGCCAGTACTGACCATTGAAGATATGGTTATGTACCGCACTGAGTTCGACCTTAAGCTTGCGTAACGTTTAGTGCTAAACGCTTAGCTCTTAAGCTAACGAAACTCAGAAATGAACATTGAAAGGTCTCACTCTTACTGCTTTTTCTAGTTAAAAGTATATAAAGGGTGAGGCCTTCTTCATTTCCTACACTGAAATCTAAGTTCCATCTCATCGCCCACGACTAACCTCTCAAAAAATCCTGCAAAATATGAGAAACATTCACTAGAATGGTGAAGTCATGCACCATCATTGATCATCCATAATTACAGGGAAATCATAAGCAACTGAAATATAACACTTATTTATTTTGGCACGGTGTCTGCACTACCACTAAGTAGGTATACAAATATTAGGAGTTGAATATGTTTGTAGTTATTTCAGTGGGTTTATCCCTATTAGTACTTGCGGCCCTGTTTCATTTCTCAAGGAAGAGACAAACAGCGCTATCACACAGGTTTGAAACCTTAGTTCTGCTTAGAGAATTATTGTTGTTATCACGCAAACATCGCGCGGCAACGCACTATGCTCTAGCTTATAAGTTGTCTAGCGACTCGATTCGCAAAGTGAACGAGATTTACGACAACATACTTGAAGTATCTGAACTGCTTCAGTCCCATGTGTCGTTTGACAGCCGCCCTATGTATCGCATCTATCACCTCAAGCTCATCGCCATGCACAGCGACTGGCAAAACCGTAGCTTGGTGCGTAACCAATCGATTCATGGCAAAACGATACGTCACAGCATGTTCTTAATGGATGAAGTGATGATCATCTGGCTTATTCAGTCTGAGCGAGAAGACATGAGCCGTGAGTATCACATGAATTGGCAACAGATCTTAGACTGCATGGAGATCCTGACCAAGTTACGCATGTGCATACCTGATATGGAGAAGCCTGAGGAGTACGCGAGATTCAAATTCTACGCATCTCAAACACACAGAAAACTCAACCAGCTATCGATTATCTGCCCTCTTAGTAGTGGGTCACCGGTTTGTACGCGAGCGATGCATGCACTCTCAGAGATCGCATCAAGTAACGAAGCGACCCAACCGGCAGATAGCATGTACGAATTAACCAGTGATATCTCTAGCGTCGTGTCGCAAGTTTACGACCAAGTATTATCCGACATTACGAGAAGCTTGTATCAGCCTTTACCAGACGTAAACGAAAAGGTAATAAATACCCGATTATCCGTACACCATTACATGTAAAGACTTCGTGAGAGGAGAGCGTGCTGGAACTCTGAATTATTGAGTTCAAATCCGATATCACCATTGATATCGGATTTTTGTATTTATGGGCTTTTAATTTTTGTCGCTATGTATCATTGCCTATGAAGTTTCTAACATCATTAGACCTGATATCGCTAGCCCAAGCTTGTGCCGCAAAATCAATAAACTGACGAACAACCGGAAGCTGATAGCTGCGAGACAGATACACCGCCCAAAGCACGCTGCTTGGCGAAACAAACTCATCTAATATTCGTATCAATTTGCCATTCGCAATCAGTGGGTTGGCTAAGTCACAGGGCAATCGAACAACCCCTTTACCATGCTGTGCAGCGCGGGTTAATACCCCAACATCATTAGCTTTGATAGTGCCAGACACCTCAACCGAAAAATGCTGATTATCCTTAACGAAATCCCACTTAGAAACACTCAAATGGCGAAAACAATTGTGCTGTCGAAGCTCGTCGACTGTTTTAGGTTGACCATGTTTGTCTAAATAAGCTTGCGATGCACACACCACCGAATCAATTTCCATTAGCTTACGAGCAATCAAGCTATCGTCAGGTTGATCGGTATAACGAAGTGCAATATCGATCCTCTCATCCACCAGCTGAGTAAAGCGGTCTGAGGCAAACAGTTCGACCGTGATATTAGGGTGGCGCTCGGTGAACTGTTCGACCACATCCAACAACATGTGCTGAGTTAAACCAATCGGAGCTGCAATTCGAATGGTTCCAGAAAGATCATCGGTTTGATTGAGTGAAGTAACTTCTAGCTCAGCGGTCTCATGGAGGATCTTCTCACAGCGCTGCAGAGCGATTTCCCCTGCCGCGGTTAAGCTCACCTTTCGAGTCGTCCTATGTAATAGCCTCTGCTTCAGCCACCCTTCTATCTCTTGAACATGACGTGAAACCTGCAACCGACTCATGTCCAAATGCTCAGCTGCTTGGGTGAAGCTGGCACAATTCGCAACTTCAACAAAGCTACGCATTGCCGTCAACCTATCCATCACACTTTCCCTTATCCACTGAATAAAACCTATTAGCTAGCTACATAGATACAATCTACATCATTTTATGATATTTATCGCAACCTAGTGAGCTATTAGACTGCAATGGCTGTCGAGAAACAGACTCAATAAATTAGATAATTGGAGAAACATTATGAAAATTGCAGTATTAGGCGCATCAGGTTGGATTGGTAGTCACATCGCTCAAGAAGCTCAAGCTCGCGGACATGAAGTTGTTGCTGTTGTAAGAGATGCAATCCGCGTAGAAACCCAAGGCATTGAAGTTCGTTCATTTGATTTACAAGACGAAGCCGCAAATCTAGCAAACGCACTATCCGGCGTTGATGCAGTAATTACTTCGATTGGCGGACGCGCTCTAGGTAATCACGACATCGTAAAAAGCACAGCAACTAAGCTGCTTGATACACTACCAAGCATTGGTATCGAACGTCTACTTTGGGTTGGCGGTGCAGGCTCATTAGAAGTAGCACCAAATGTACCGTTAGTGACCGTTCCTGACTTCCCTGCAGATTACAAAAACGAAGCGTTAGCACAGGGCGAAGCGCTTGAAGTGTTCAAGCAATCGAACAGCGAAGTTAATTGGACGTTCATTAGCCCAGCAGCAGAAATCTTCCCGGGCGAGAAACTATCAACCTACCGTACCGGTGGCGACCAACTGCTCACCGACCAAGATGGCAACAGCAAAATATCCGTTAGCGATTACGCTATTGCGATGATTGATGAACTCGAAGCTGGCAAATTCCCACGCCAACGTATTGGTGTTGCGTACTAGTCAGCTCATATATAAAAACTAAAAAAAGCCGCTTGTTCAAAACAATGCGGCTTTCTCATCTTTTACTGAGCATTCCTTTAATCCAATGGCAGATGCCCTGTTTTCACTAGGATAACCGTCTCTTCTTCCACATAAGGAAAATGCTCACTCATGTGTGGGCTGCGCATCCATGTGTGTTTTGGATACTCACCATGTTCGTCTTTAAAGGTGCCAGAAAGTACAAATATCTCTTCACCGCCAAAGTGGCGATGCGGCTGAAAACGTTCGCCAACCGGCCACTTCACTAACGCGACATGCTCGTGTTCGAACTCATGCAGTGGCATCACTTGTAAGCCGCCAATACCCTGAAGCCATTCTGTTTCCAAAGTATTAATACGAACTTGAGTTAAGTCTCTCGCGTCAAACTGGTTGAGCTTAACCAAGATCGTACAGCCATTTTTGCTGGATGGGGAATGCGCGCTGCCCGGCGGATTACGGATATAAGTGCCCGCTGGGAAATCTCCGGTTTCATCAGAGAACACACCCTCTAATACGAAGATCTCTTCACCTTGCGGATGTGGGTGCTCAGAAAACGAAGAGTCAGGATCGTACTTCACCACGCTGGTCGTGTGGCCCGATTCTTTCTCTTCTCTTTCAAGTGGCTTACGCCAAACCCCTTTAGCAGGGCTTGCGACCCAATCTAATGTCTCGGTTTCTATAACCAATCTCTTTGAAAAGTCCATGTTGAACATAATGGCGACCTTACTCTTATTATCGTTTTAATTATTATTGTTGTCTTTCTCGTTTCTATTCTACTCGAATACTGATCAAGGAGGCCATCTCGCTGCTATTTTGCCTGCGCGATAGCCACCTAAAAAGAATCCTAATTAATTGCGGCCAGCAATCACTCCGCCATCAACATCCCAGATTGCACCCGTTACCCAATCAGCACTGTCTGACAGTAGGAAAGAGATGCTATTAGCGATGTCTTTCGGAAAACCTACTCGACCAATAGGATGGAACGCGTTGAAGCCTTCTAGCGCTTGATCCACTTCTTCAGGTTTGATGAAAGATTCGTAAATCGGCGTTTTAACAACAGCAGGAGAAACCGCATTCACGCGAATGTTGTAGTCCGCAAGCTCCATTGCCATGTGTTGTGTTAATGCATGCAGGCCAGCTTTAGCCATTGAATAGGCAGAAGATGGCGTCGCTTTGATTGCTTGCTTCGCCCACATAGAACCAACGTTAACCACACTGCCGCCGCCATTCTTGATCATCAATTTACTTATCGCTTGAGTGATGAAGAAGGTTGCTTTATTAAGCTGCATGTATTGCTCGTAATCAGATTCTTGGTGCTCAATAAACGCTTTAGGGTTGAAGTAACCTGCAGCATTTACAAGGTAACCAATACCTTCATCTAACGATTCAAGGTGTTCGATAAGGCGAGACACACTCGCATCATCATAAAGGTTAGCTTGCCAACCTGAAGCGTGACCTAACGATTGCAATTCTGACACCGCTTTATCTAACTTAGTTGGGTTATTGCCGACAACCAGCACATGGATATTTTGAGCGACTAACTGCTTCGCTGTTTCAAAGCCCATACCACTTGTGCCACCGATTACGACTGCAATACCATTTTTAGTGAAGTTCATTTTGTTATCTCCTAAGTCATGTGAACGTGGTAATCTTAGGCTTTGAACTAACACTATGAATAGTAAGTACAAATCGGTTAGGTAGGTACTTATTGGTACATCTTTATGAAAAATCAGGAAAACTTTTTTTCAAGAAAATCAGCACCAGAGCGCTCAGCTCGCATGGTAGAAACCATCTACGGCTGTAAATGGTCGCTAACGGTCTACCAATTGCTCGCAAATGGCATTAATCGCCCTGGTGAAATGGTGCGCTCGGTCGAAGGGTTATCGACCAAGGTATTGAATGAATGTTTGAAGCGAAATGTAGAATTTGGGATTTTAGATAAGCAAATGTTCAACGAACTGCCACCAAGAGTTGAATACCAAGTGACTCCGTTCGGCGAGAAGTTTTTGTTGATTCTAGACCAGCTGGAAAACCTACAAAACGAAATCGACGAGATGTAAGTTCAAGCCAGTCCAACTATTGTCAAAAAACGGAAGACAAAAGAAGGAGACGGGAGACAGCAAACACACTTAGCTCACTGGCATTTGCTCAAAGCGACCTTTTACAAATTCAATGAAGGTTCGAATTCGGCTTGGTTGATAGCGGTCTCGATGGTAGATCGCTGAAAAGTCGACCTTAGGCACCACCCATTCTTCAAACACTTGCAGCAATTGCCCGTCGTTCAGTTCTTGTAAGCAATAGATGGTTGGAACACGAATAATTCCGTTGCCCGACTTCGCGCCCTGCACCAACACTCGCCCATTTTTACATTGCAGTCTGCCCGTCACATGCACATCGACCGTTTTCTTAGTGTCGTCTAGCGCTTGAAAGCTCCACTTACGCACCGATCCCGTTAAGCAGTCATGATGGATCAGATCTTTAGGATGACTTGGCTTTCCTTTACGAGCGAAATACTCAGGGCTCGCGAGTGTTCCCATTTCAATATCCAATAGCTTTCTAGCGATAAAGCCCGCATCTTCAAGACTCCCCATACGAAAAGCGATATCAAACGCGTCTTCAATCAAGTCGACTCGGTTACTACTGAAATCAAGACTGATGCTGATGTCTGGGTAGAGTTGCATGAACTCATTGACCAGATCCGCGATGATCACCTCGCCCAGATAACCGCCAACACAGTTTACTTTTATGTCGCCACGTACTTCTTCGACATCATCAACCGCAGCAATCAGCGCTTGGTCTATGTTATCGAGGGCTTGCTCACATCTCGCGTACAGATCTTGCCCCGCGTGAGTCAGCCTCAAGGTTCGAGTGGTGCGGATAAACAGTGTCACACCCATCTGCTTTTCTAGGCTACTCACTTGGCGTGATACGTGGGAACGAGACACATCCAACTCCTCAGCCGCTTTGGTGAAATTACCTAAACGAGCGATAAGCACGAAAGAGCGAATATCAGACAGGTTAATTTGATTGAGCATAGTCGCCAGCTTACTAATGAAGTTATGAGATAGACGCTTTTATTGTTGCACCACAGCAACAGTGTTTCAAGTAAAGCGCTATATATCAACAATGCTATTTTCCTTAATATACCTCCATCGCAACGAAGCAAGGCAACAAGCACTTGATTCGAATGCACTTAAACAACACGTCGTAGCCAACCGACGCAATAAAAATACAGAGGAAATAAAATGAAAAAGCTAATCGTAATTACAGGTGCAAGCTCCGGTATTGGTGAAGCAATCGCTCGTCGTCTAAGCGATGAAGGTCACCCTCTGCTACTTTTAGCTCGTCGTGTTGACCGCCTTGAAGCGCTGAACCTACCAAACTCACTGTCAGTAAAAGTAGACGTAACAGACAAAGCGTCTTTTGATGCAGCAATCGCACAAGGTGAAGCGAAATTTGGCCCTGTAGACGCGCTTATCAACAACGCTGGTGCAATGCTTCTTGGTCAAATCGATACTCAAGACGCTCAAGAGTGGAAGACAATGTTCGACGTGAACGTTATTGGCCTTCTAAACGGCATGCAATCTGTACTTGCTCCGATGATGGAACGCAACACAGGTACTATCATCAACATCAGCTCAATTGCGGGTAAGAAAACATTCCCAAGCCACGCTGCTTACTGTGGTACTAAGTTCGCGGTACACGCTATCTCTGAGAACGTTCGTGAAGAAGTAGCAGCTTCAAATGTTCGTGTTACTACTATCGCACCGGGTGCTGTTGAGACTGAGCTTCTGTCTCACACTACATCTCAAGAGATCAAAGACGGTTACGATTCTTGGAAAGAAGACATGGGCGGTGTATTGGCAGCTGACGATATTGCTCGCGCTGTATCATTCGCTTACCAACAACCACAGAACGTATGTATCCGTGAGATTGCTCTAGCACCAACTAAGCAACAGCCATAGGCCTTTGCTATCGCGACTAAATCAGCGATGAACTAAAAAAGCGCCACGACTTAACAAGTTGTGGCGCTTTTATTTTGATTCAATCTAATTGCTAGCAGTAAGCGAGATTAGAACTCAACGCGGTAAACTGATGTGCTACCGCTCACTTCATTGCCGACAGCGATAAAGTGGCTACCTGAACGCGTAAAATACTTAATTGATTCAGGACCTAGGTCACCCGCTTTAAAGTTGTAAGTATCGTTGTCGCAATCACCGTCTTCATCAACCTTAGTGCACACTGGTTGTGTGAAGTCTCGGTTGTTCAAGTAGCTGATGAAACTTGCGTTCTTAGGCTGTGTTACGTCGTAAACCATGATGCCACCTTGGCGCTCAAGGCCGATAAAGGCATAGTGCTTACCGTTGATCTCAGCCACTTCGATAGCTTCAGGTTCTACCCCTTTATCATCGCTGCGATCGTCACCACTTTGGTTGTTATCATTGGTGCTGTTGAAGTTTGCAGGATCTTGTTCAAGAACGATTCGAGCGAAATCATCACCGCTATCAAACACTAACTCGCCAGACTCATCCCAAATAGAGAAAGAGCGGCTACCGAATGCTTGAACCTTTTGGTCAGCAGCAAGTATTCCTTGTGGCTTAATCACCTTTAGGCGAGCCAGTTGCTTGTTATCTTTCAACGCTCCAGCCAATGGGTGGTTAGCGTCAACATCTAGCTTCTTGCCACGTACTTCATCAACATAAGCGATACAAAAGTCTTTCTCTGTGGTGTAGTTTTCGGTGCCTTTATAGTCATCGCCATCCCACTCAAAGCCTTTATCGTCACACTCTTTTTGCGTTGTCTTGATGCCATACTCGCGGCCGTCACCTTCGTTCGCCGTCACGATGTAGGTATTGCCATCGACACTGTAGCTAGTGATGCTGTCTGGCATGTAAAGTCCTTCTAACATCGCGTAGTTTTGTAGGTTGCCGATATTTTTGTCTTTATTCGACGCATCCAATTGCGCGCTATCCCAAGGTTTGCCGCCTAAACCAAGAATCGCATCCACCTCTGCCGTTGCGACATCAATCGCTGCTAGTGCGTTGTTCTCTTGCAGGGCAACGTAGAGTTTGCCGTTGTCAGCAAACGTTAGGTATTCAGGCTCTAGGTCTTGAGCGACGGTCGCATCGGGAGCTGAAATTCGAACCTTATCGGTTAATTCCTGGTGACGAGGCTGACCTTGGTTAAATGCCTTGAAATTAATCTGAGTGACCTTCGCTTGCATCGGCCCATTCGCTAAATCCACCAGCGTTACTGAACCTTCAGGATCAATGCTGTAATCCGCATTCGGCTCACCTTCATTTGCTGACGCAATATAACGACCATCTTTAGAGAAGCTCACCATGTCTGGCAGAGCGCCAGCCGTATAAGTGGTGATCAGCTCTAATGTGTCTGAGCGATAAAGTGCAACGATGCCGTTTTGTTGTTTGTCGGCATTTTCAATCGCGACAGCAACTAACCCTTGATGAGTCGACACACTGTTCGCTGCACCAATATCAATACCAGAAGCTGCAGCCGCTGATTGAAGATCAATAGAACCCGCAGATGTTGGTGCGCTGTCAGAGTCCATCGATAACACATCAACTTTCTGAGCTTGAGCGTTCACAACATAAAGCTTGTCGGTACATGAATCGTAGCTGACGATTTCGGCTGCAGAAGTATCAAACGGGGCGTCGGCAATTGAACGGCCAACTAGGCTGATTCCGGTTACCTCTGCATTGGAAGCGCTTGGCTGCAAGATGGATTGGCATTGAAGGCTAAAAGCATCAAGTGATGTTTGAGATGGCGTAGCAGTCGTTGGTGATGTTGGTTGAGAACAGCCTACTAGAGCAGAACTTACCGCGATAGGCAGTAATAATGTCAGCTTATTAAATTTACGATTCATATATCCTCCATAATTTAAACCGCGATCATAGTGGGCTGTTATGACACTTATCTTTCCCTTTTATTAACAATAAATGACGACAATAGGTTTTTCTTACCCATAACAATAGAAAGCTAAGGCGAGCAATCCATTAACAAGTAAGCAAAGAAAAGCGCCCAAGCTGACTGATGCTTGAGCGCCTTTAGTAAATTGAATAGGGAGATTAGAAGTTGTAACCACCACCAATCATGAATACCCATGGGTCGATATCAACGTCTGTTGAGTACTGAACACCACCCGCTTTGTATTTAGCTGTAGTGTCGATATCTGCGTACCAAACTGAAGCATTCAGGAACCAGTCTTCATTGATCATGTAGTCCATACCGATGTTTGCAGCAAGACCCCAAGAGTCATCAAGAGACAAGTCGCTCAAACCAGCATCTTTGCCCGTACCATTAAGTTCTTCATCGAAAAATACGGTGTAGTTGATACCCGCGCCTACGTAAGGACGGAATTTGCTGTTTGCTTCACCGAAGTAGTACTGCACCATCAGCGTAGGTGGTAGGTGTTTTGTGTCAGCGATATCGCCTAGACCACCATGATTTGTAGAGATTGTATGAGAGAATGGCGTTGCTGCAAGAATTTCAAGACTGATGTTATCTGTAAACATATAGCCAAATGTCAAACCAAGTTGGGTGTTTGAATCCACACCAAATTTTGACCCCGATGTCTCCAGAACATCTCCACTGCTATCGTTAGGAGATACCATTGCTGCACCTGCACGGATGATGAAATCACCTTCTTTATGAGCAAGAACGTTGGTTGACATAAGAGCCGCAATAACCGCAATACCACATACTGTTTTTTTCATTATAATTTCCTTTTGGGGGCTTAATCTTTGTTGGTGAATGAGTAATCATTTCTTATTTTGCGTGCAAGGTATCATAGAATAACCCTACTTTATTGATGGAAATCAATTTGTGAAAAGTTGTGATTATTTATGTAAATTTATATCGACCCGATCACTTTATTCCTTCATTTTATTGACAGTTTTGTAATGCGGCTTTTCCGTGCGTCATTTTTTAATCCAATCAATTCACTCTATTCGGATCTTTTTTGGATCAAAATAGAGCAAGCCAATATCTCACGTGCATCATTTTGGTGCAGAACAACAAGAATCAATCTCGCCTCGTATAATATTCAATGAGTTACATTTGGCTTAGTGCTTGCAAGTCTATGTTCATAATCATAAATACATTGAGGTTCTGATCATGCAAGACACTCTAACAATCGTTCTGGCCGGCGGTGTTGGCTCTCGGCTTTCCCCTCTCACTGATAACCGTGCAAAACCTGCGGTACCCTTTGGTGGCAAATATCGAATCATCGATTTCACTCTAGCGAACTGCCTGCACTCAGGGCTTCGTCAAATTTTAGTGCTGACTCAATACAAATCTCACTCTTTACAAAAACATTTACGAGATGGTTGGTCGGTGCTTAACCCCGAGCTTGGCGAATACATCACCAATGTCCCCCCACAAATGCGAACAGGTGATAGCTGGTACAGCGGTACTGCCGACGCCATTTATCAAAACTTGTATTTGCTCTCTCGCAGTGAAGCGAAGCATGTGGTGGTGTTGTCAGGCGACCATATATATCGTATGGACTACGCGCCAATGCTCAAACAACATAAACAGAATGAAGCCGACTTAACCGTGGCTTGTATGGAAGTGTCGATTGACGAAGCCAAAGAGTTTGGCGTGATGGAAATTAACGAAGCGCATCAAATAAGTAACTTCACAGAAAAACCACGCTACCCTGCATGCGTACCCGGAAGACCAACACGAAGCATGGCTTCAATGGGTATTTATATCTTCGATAAAGAAGTGTTAACACAAGCACTATTGGCGGACGCAGAAAATCCAGACTCCAGCCACGATTTTGGCAAAGACGTGATACCTAAATTAGTGGGTGAGAAAAGCGTTTATGCTTACAAGTTTGGAGATACCGAAGGCAGAGTCACACAAGATGCATACTGGAGAGATGTCGGTACACTCGACTCTTATTACCAAGCCAATATGGACTTACTAAAACCGGTTTCTCCTATCGATTTATATCAACCTGATTGGGCAATTCGAACTTACGAACCTCAATTGCCGCCCGCGCGAACCATAGCGTCAGTAGAAGGTAATCAAGGTATATTTATTAACTCAATGATCGCAAATGGTGTGGTGATAGAGGGTGGTTCAGCGCAGAATTCGATCTTCTTTCCTAAGGTAAAAGTCAACAACGCGGCCATTGTGATTGACAGTATTCTTTTTGAAGATGTTGAGATTGGAAAAAATTGCCACATACAAAACTGCATCATCGACAAGAACGTTAAGGTGCCTGACGGAACCCAGATCGGTCTTGATGGCCTTGCCGATGCGAAACGCTTCCACATATCAAAACAAGGCGTGATTGTGGTTCCCTCTTCTTACCAATTTGAAGAGTAACCTTTAACGTTGGAATAGCTTTTCTTTAAACGAAAAAAGGCAGCGAATTCGCTGCCTTCTTATTTACTCACACAGCTTCAGTTAAGCCTTAACTGTCCATGTATTCGATTAAACAGAAACCTTAGAAAGGCCCTAACTCAATCATTTGAGCAATCACAACAGAAACCAAAGCGCCTACCGACCAGAACAAGAACAGTGGTAAGAAGAAACGAACCCACTTGGTGTAAGGTACTTTTGCTATAGCCAATACCGCCAACAAGCCACCATTGGTTGGGTAAATATAGTTAGAAATACCATCACCCAATTGAGACGCCAACGCAGCAACTTGACGAGTCACTTCACCAATATCTGCCAGTGGAATGATAATTGGCATAGTAATCACCGCTTGACCACTGCCCGACGGGATAAACAGGTTGATCGCAGCTTGTGAGAAGTAGATACCTGCCGCCGCAACAAGCTTAGAGCTGCCAGAAATGATTTGTGCAAGATAGAAGATAATAGAATCAACAATCTTCGCGTCTTCCATAATGGTTAGCACTGAACGAGCAAAGAAGATGATCAGTACCGCAACCAATACATCGCTAACACCTTTGGTCCAGTACTCACAAATCTTGTTCGGAGATAAGCCCGCCACCAAACCCGGAATAATCGCCATCGCCACGAATGCACCCGCAATCTCGGTGAAGCCGAAACCCATCGTCAACGTGCCGAAGATCATGTATGCGAACACGCCCAAGAACGCGATGCCCGCAAGCTTTTCACGTGTGGTCAGTGTTTTCGCTTCAACATTTGATTCATAGTGGTAACCCGTGCCGTGTAACAAGCCTTTGGTCGGATCTTGCTTAACTTTGCGCGCGTAGTTAAGCACATACCATGCACCCGTTAACAACATGAACATACCAACAATAAAGCGGTACCACATGCCTGAATACATAGGCAGTTCAGCGATAGTGTGTGCAATACCCGTAAAGAATGGGTTAGCCAAAGCGGCCGCGAAACCGGCACAACTTGCCAGTAAAACAACGCCAAGTGCCGTAATCGCGTCATAGCCAAGCTTGATACAGATCGGGATCATCAAAGAGATGAAAATGACATCAAGTTCACGCATACCGGTGAAGGTAACGTTGAAGAAGATCGCCGTCATCATCACAGGCGCAATCACGTATAAGCCTTGCTTCTTTAGCTTAGTAGTTAGTGCAACAACGGATGCGTCTAACAGACCCATGTGTTTGATAATGCCAAAAGCACCACCCACAAATACCACAACGCCCATCACGCCAGAAGCGGATTTGAAGCCTTTAAAAAATGATTCGAAAAAAGAGGCTAATGTTGTTGGGTTGCTCGTCAATTGTGTGTAGCTGTCTGGGTCGATAACCGTGCGGCCATTCATGACCACTCGCTCGAATTCACCAGCAGGGATGAAGTAAGTTCGCGCTAATTTAGGCTGTTTCAAAAAGGCCTTTGATAGATGGTGCTCTCAAATGTACATAGTGAAGTAGTGAGAACTACTCTCTTTGCGTCCGAGCAAAATGCAGATGTTCGGCCAAGTCAGGCCAAACTGAATGAGGTCATTACAAGCAGATAAACAGAAAAAGACTGTTTGGGTAATGCGTTTTTTATCAATTACAAAGACAAGCGGCGCATACTAGCATAACGAGTCATTAATTGTCAGAAAAGTGTGAGTTTCGTCATGCTTTGGTGAGCAAAAGAAAAGCGCCCACTAATAAGTAAGGCGCTTTTCTGCAATCGAATCGAGTTACTTAGGTGCTAATTCGTAGTTTTCTTGCATCTCATGAGGGGCAATCCCGTACTCATAATCCGCTAAGTAGCCATCCTTATAGACCTTCATTCCCTTCTCATCCCAGCTCACTTTGATCATCGCCGTGTTGCCATCTTCACTGCCTAACAGCTCCAGCATTTCTGCATCAATCTTAATGGCTTTGATGGTTTTAATACGCTTAAACGGCTTAAATTCAGTGGCCGAGAATACGATGGCCGAGCGATAACGCTTAAGCTTGAGTCCAATCGCAAAGATTCTCGATTGTTGCTCAAACTGCAACATATTGATCTAGGCTCAATTGATGAGTCTCGCATTTCAGAACTTGTGCGATTCAAAGTCGAAACGCCGGTTCGCTATGAAGGTGACATTAATTATTGGCGTCAGGGCGTCGAATTTCCTGTCGATCAACTGGCATCCAATAAAGAAGTCGATATTCGAGCACGCATTACCATACCCGAGTCTCAACTCACAGCAGGAGAGTTTCACTTCAATATGGAGTGGGCAGTTGAGTGTCTATAAATTAGTAACTTAAGCTGAGTTTTTAATCAAAGAAGAAAAAGTGAGTGAGCTGGAAAGAAAATCAATGGAGTGACAAGTTCGGAATTATAAAACCGATAAAGAGAGATTCACTGGGAATTCGCTGTAGGTTAGCGCAAATTATCAAGGATGGAGTTTTTTTGAACATGTCTTTAAAACACGAAACATAATATGCGATCAGTTCATCGGACTTTCAAGGGAGTAACAAGAGAATATTTGATAACACTGAAGTCAATCACACATGTGCTAATTCTCAGTTGGTTAATCTATCCGATGTTTGCTACGTTTAAATGACACAGTCATTGGAAAGGTATGATTTATGAAAATAAATGTTCAAACACATCATGTATCAATTAACGACGAGTCACGCAAAGACATCGAAGGTAAATTCGAGAAGATATCTAACCATTTCCCATCACTGATCAGTTGCGACATCATCATTACTAAAGAACACGGTCAACATCAGGTTGAAGTATTCACCAACTACGAAGGTGTACGAGTAACAGCAAAATCGACAGACGATGTTATGTACCCAGCTATCGCTGCAGCACTTAAGAAACTTGAAGCGGGCCTAAGTAACCGTAAGGGACAATTGAAAGCCGACCTACACGAGAAACCAACAAGCACGAAGCCAGAGATTGCTTCGGACATCATCCAAGAGATGAAATTGGTATAAATCGATAAGTAGTTAAAGCGAAATAACGAATAGAAACTTATTAAGAATTTCAAAGCCAGCATACGTTGCTGGCTTTTTCGATCTTAAAGCCAAGCAAACCTTCGCTTCTTTACCGTCCCTCGAATTCAGCTCAACCCCACATCATTATTAACGCCCTTAAGTTCTTAGCAGCTATAACAATCACTTGTCGGATTTGATACAGTTATAAGCAGAAATTTAGACCACAACGGAATGTTTATTATGAAGAAAATCGCGTTGATACTTTTCCTTGCTACTCAATTAATGGCTTGTACCGAGGTTGGCAGTGAAGCTTGGTGTGCGGATATGAAAGAAAAGCCTAAAGGTGACTGGACGGCTAATGAAGCGGGCGATTTTGCTAAACACTGTATTTTCTAATCACGTTAGCTTCTAATTCTACATTGGGCTGAATTAATACGCTCTGTGTAAAACAATCCATGGAATAAGTGAGTTTTAATGGAACACCAACTAGACAACAACTGGAAGCACATCGAATGGGTATTAACCGACGTCGATGACACGCTCACTTGGCAAGGTTCACTCCCTCCAGAAACCCTGATTGTGTTACAAAAGCTGAGAGACAATGGAATCAAAGTGGTCGCTGTAACGGGAGCCTGTGCTGGTTGGTGTGACCATATTGCGCAGCTCTGGCCTGTCGATGCCGTGCTTGGAGAAAACGGCGCCTTCTTACTAGAGAAGCAAGATGATGCATTACAACTCTCATCTGAAACACCGCTAGAACAAGTGCGTAAGAACCAAGCTAAGCTAAAACAAGAAGTTGAAGCGATCTTGTTGAGTTACCCCGACCTATCGCTAACTTTGGATCAATCTTACCGCTTGTGTGAGGTCGCGATTGATATCGGCCAAAACCGTAAGCCTGTTGATCCTGAAACTGTTCAAGCGGTACTCGAAAGAATACACGCTTTAGGCGCACACGCGACGGCAAGTTCGATTCATATCAACGCTTGGTACGGCGAACACTCAAAGAAAAACGCCGTGCACCGTTTCCTGGCTAATAAAGGCTTATCGCTTGAGCAAATCCACAATCAAGCCTGCTATGTCGGCGATTCAATGAATGATCAGCAGATGTTCGAATCACTTCAACTTACCGTTGGCGTGGCAAACATTCAACATTATTGGGATAAGCTAGAGCACCATCCAAGCAGGGTCATGTCGCAGCCTGGTGGCTATGGGTTTGCAGAATTTGTGGATGCGCTGCTGGCAGTTAAAAACTAGACACTTAAAAGAGTCACGCCCTTCTACTTCTAACAAGGTCTCAGGCCACTCAATAGACATAAAAAAACGACCGCTAGGTAGACCGAAGTACCTAGGGTCGTTTGAGCTTCAAAATGCTAGATAAGCTCTTAACTTTGACACATCACACAAAACACGCTGCATTGCACCATATGTTTAAATAAGTTTGTTACGGATGTGGATAACCACCGCTTCTGCAACGATAACCACTGCAAAAATACTCACCAACACCATTGATACTTTTTGCCACTCAAAAAGGTTCTGCGCATCGTTTAGCACCACGCCAATACCACCAGCGCCCACTAACCCCAATACCGCAGATTCACGCACATTGATGTCCCAACGGAACAACACGATGGAGTAGAATGCGGGCATCACTTGTGGCCAATACCCTTTAAGCAAGATGCTCATCCAAGAAGCGCCGGTTGCGCGCAGAGCTTCGATAGGCCCCATGTTCACTTCGGCAATCGCTTCCGCTAACAGCTTCCCTACAAAGCCGATACTGCGAATAGCAATTGCCATAATGCCTGCGAGAACACCGGGGCCAAATAGTGCGATAAACAACAAAGCCCAAACCAATGAGTTCACAGAACGTGAAGACACCAGAAAGAATTGAGCCACCCAGTTCAACGCTTTATTAGGTGTGATATTTGGCGCGTTCAATAACGCCAACGGAATCGCAAATATCAAGGTAAACAAGGTGCCTAACGTCGCAATGTGCAGTGTTTCAATCATCGCTGCGTGGATTGATTCAGGATAGAAAGCGTAGTCCACTGGCACCATACGCTCGAACATGTCAGCAAACTGCGCTGGCGCGTCGTATAGGAACTCAGGAATCACTTCAACCGTCTGCCAAGACCAAACAATCGCACACACTAAGCTAAGGTAAACGGCAAATCGAGCCACGCGTTCGTTTGGTGTAAAGCGCTGCCACTCTTTATCGATAGATGCTGTTGTCATTAGAAGATTCTCCTAACAATGTTGGAAAGAAATTCACCCACAAGAATCAATGCGATAATGGTGATCAAAATAGCAGCGACGAAGTCGTAGTCAAAGCGTTGGAATGCCGAGAAAAGCGTACCGCCAAGGCCGCCCGCACCCACAATGCCAACCATGGTTGAGTTACGTAGATTGGAATCAAGCTGGTAGCTAGCAAAGCCAATAAAACGAGTAAATACTTGAGGCATTACCGCATACAAAATGACGCTGATAAAACTGGCACCGGTTGCTTTAATCGCTTCAACCGGTTTAAAAGATATCTCTTCAATCGCTTCTGCAAAAAGCTTGGCAATAAAACCAATCGATGCGAAGACCAAGGTCAGGATCCCAGCTAGGGCACCGAAGCCTACCGCTTTCACAAATAGGATTGCGATAATCACCGGGTGAAAAGAGCGACATAGTGCGATGAAACAACGTATTGGCGTCGATACGATTGAAGGCATCATATTTCTCGCAGCTAACAAGCCAAGAAACAATGAGATGACGATGCCGAAGAAACTCGAAATGATCGCTATCTGCAAGCTCTCCGCTAAGCCACTTAGCAGTAGATTAGTACGCGAGAAATCTGGCGGGAACATTCTTGATAGTAACCGCTCACTTTCACCAAAACCGATGACCAAACGATCAAAAGTCAGTCCTAACGTCGCAAAGCTGTAAAACAGGTAGCCAATGATTGCAGCGATGATTGCTCGGTTAGTCCATGAGGTTTTGAACGGGTTTTCATGCTTCGCTGGCGACTGGTTTGACGGCACGCTTGGCGATGAATTTGGGGTTAATCCAGCCATGACTCACCCCCGTAAATGATTTTTAGATCTTCTTCTGAGATCCCTTCAGGGCTACCGTCATAATGAACTTTACCGTTACACATGCCGATGATGCGCTTGGCATAACGCTTGGCTAAGTTCACATCGTGGATGTTAACCAACACGGGAATGTTTTTCTGTTCTGCGAATGTCTCCATCAACTCCATGATCTCAACCGCGGTTTTCGGGTCGAGTGATGACGTCGGTTCATCCGCCAATAAGATATATGGGTCTTGCATAACGGCGCGAGCGATACCGACACGCTGTCTTTGGCCGCCCGATAAACTGTCGGCACGTTGGTTAGCAAAGTCTTGCAAGCCAACAAATTC
Source organism: Vibrio sp. 10N.247.311.49 (assembly GCF_041467655.1). Lineage (NCBI taxonomy): Bacteria > Pseudomonadati > Pseudomonadota > Gammaproteobacteria > Vibrionales > Vibrionaceae > Vibrio > Vibrio sp. 10N.247.311.49. The sequence goes on along the minus strand of NZ_JBFSVA010000020.1, from coordinate 55,789 downwards.
AAGTAGCTCGAACGCTTTGGCTAAGTCTTGCGCAGAGTAGTTACGACGCCATGCATTCCAAGCGGTCATGTAACCCAAACGGCCACTCAACACGTTCTCGATAACCGTTAAACGTTCCACGAGGTTATATTCTTGAAACACCATGCCGATATGTCGACGCTGTTTACGTAGCGCTTGGCCTTTTAATTGAGTCAGGTCTGCGCCATCAAATATGATCTCACCTTGACTTGGATCGTTGAGTCGGTTGATACAGCGCAGAAGCGTACTTTTACCGGTACCAGATGGACCAATGATCGCGATGATACCTGGCTCATCGATATCAATATTAATACCTTTAAGGATTGGCTTGCCTGCCACGTATTCGTGGAAAAGGTTGTTTATCTTTATTCCTTCATAGCTTGCTACGGCCATACTGCATTTCCTTGTGCGAATTTTAGAATGATCTATGCCCTACCCGCGAGGGCATAGATTTTTAGTTAAGGTAGGTGTTTTTAAAGGGCTAAGTCTTTCTAAAACTTAGCCTTCCAACAGAGTGAAGAACTAGCCGTTGTTTGCTTGTTTTGCTAGCTCAGCGGCTTTTTTCTTTGCGCGTTTAGCCGCATCTTTTTCAGCTAACTTTTTCAGACCAGTTTTGGTGTAAGCCGTACCTGTCGCATGAGCGATATCACGAATCACATCCCACTCTTCTTTGTAGCTGATTGGCGAGAAGCGGTCTGCACCTTTGAACGATGCGCTCATTTCTGGTGTAAAGCGGTAGCTAAAGAAAGCCTCGTTGATCTTCTCAACTAGCTCTGGTTTTAGGTTGTAAGCATAGCCAAACGCAGACGTTGGGAAGCGTGGGCTGCGGTAGATGATCTTCAGTTCAGAATCGTCAACACGACCTGCTGCTACCATACGATCGTACACGTCCGATGCCACAGGTGCTGCGTCATAATCTCCATTGAAGACACCTAGAATCGATTGGTCATGCTTACCTGAGTAAAGCACCTTGTAATCTTCATCTGGCACTAGGCCTTTCGCTGGGAATAACGCACGTGGAGCTAGGTTGCCAGAGTTGGAAGATGCAGAAGTGTGTGCAACCTTTTTGCCTTTCAGATCAGACATTTTGTTAATGCCGCTGTCCTTACGCACAATCGTGATTAGGTTGTAGCCTTGGAAACCAGACTCATCGCCCTTCACCGCAATTGGAACGTAACCTGCTAAGTTAACTGCGTAGCCTGTTGGGCCCGTAGAGAAACCTGCAACGTGCAGTCGACCAGAACGCATCGCTTCTACTTGCGCAGAGTTCGAGTGAACTGTGTAGTAAATCACTCGCTTACCCGTGATTTTACTTAGGTGAGCTTGGAAATCCGCAAACGCATCTTTGTACAACGCAGGGTCTTCTACTGGCGTGTAGGTAAATACAAGCGTACTTGGGTCGTTCCACTCATCTGGGTTCTTTGGTGAGTCGGCCACCAAATCTTGGTTTTCATCACAGTATCGATCGTCTAACACACCACGGCTAGAGCAGTCGCTTGCCATAGCCATTGAAGGAAGCAGTAATGAGCTAGCGATTAACAGTCCTTTAACACTGATTTTCATATTCAAACCTTACTTTTACTTATTGTTGAAAGTCACCTTAGCTACTGCAGCCTTCGTGCCATATTTTTATTTACTAAATTTCAACAACTTACAAACAACCTCAAACTAACCAAGATCTTTTGAGTCATAAGTGTCCAACTCAAAACCCATCATTTGGGTCATTTTTGTCCCACCAATTTCAGTGGTAAAAAAAGAGCCCGAAGGCTCTTTGGTTCACTGCTTTTTCTCTTGTTATTCTTTGGCTAAGCGCTCTCTATACAAACGCTATAATTAGCGACGTAACAGCGCTCTCAGAATCGCCTATGCGTCACTGTCCATGCAGTTAGCGTAATAAGTTACCGTTGCAGGCCAATCGCTGAATACACCCATTACACCAACATCTTGTGCCAGCACATCAAGCATTTTCATCATATCGCCATCATTGTTGATGCCGTCTTTCACGCTCTTGTAGTACCAACCACCGCCTTGCGCTAGCGGGCCAGAACGTTCCAGTGTCCATGCGATAATGTCGAGGTCCGCATCCTTAGCCAGTTTCGCGTAGTTAGACGCCACTAATTCGTTGTTCTTATCAAGTTCAACCAAAGCAAACAGAGGTGGTGCGATGATATTCACGCCCGCATCGTGTAGCTCTTTCATGTTTTCAACAGACGCAACAAAGTCCGCTTGTTCGTAAACACGGTCATCAAGATAAACCGCTTGTTTGCCGAACTTCGGTGCTGCTTTGATCCAGTACTTCACATCATCCAAGTTGAATGACTGTAGGTAAGTCTCAGAAGGCTTGAAACCCGCTTCTTTCAGTTCATCCACCAACTTCTGCGCATACATCTCTTGGCTAAATCCATTGAAAGGCATATCTACCGCTGCTGATTTCAATTCAGGAGTGACCCTCACGCCGTGCTCTTTAAACAGTGCTGCACTTTCTGCGTGTGTCATCAGTGTCCCACTTTGACTGTAAAGATCGGTTCTCCAACCTGGAGTCCCGTTCATGTACTCTTCAACCGTGGTGGCTTTTGGGTTCGCGCCGTCCATTTTACCTTTGAGCGTCTTAAACTCAGCCAGCGTGAAATCAGAAGTACGGCACTCAACCTGTGCATCTTCGCCTGTCGCGGGGTTTGCTGGTGTAAACGGGGTTGAGCACTTCTTCGCAAGATCTGGGTGTGCTAATACATCGGTCGTCGTGTGTAGATCACTTTGCGAGTGACGGCATACCAACGCCTTATCTTTGGTGAAAGTGACATCACATTCGACAACGCCTGCGCCCATTTGAATCGCCGCTAAATAAGATTCCTTAGTGTGCTCAGGAAACTGCATCGCAGCTCCGCGATGCCCAATAGAAAAATCACTACGATGAAAAGGTCCTTCGCTGCAACTCAACAGCTTAGTTTTCAAAGGGCTCTCATCCATATTGTTGACTAAAAAGAGGGGACGAGGTCCTAAGTTTGCTGGTTCTGCAGCGGCCCATGCCGTTATTGAACTCATGCCTAATATCAGAGCAATCGAACCTTTCAGTATTTGCTTCATGTTTGTATCTCCTTGCAACAAGCAATTATTTTTCTAATGTCCTTTATTCGATCATTCGGTGTTGGATAGCTGTCATATATAGATAGCTGTCATATGTTTTTTGACTCAACATCGAATAACCTCATGTGGGCTGACGCCACAATGTAGGGATTGCACGCTTTATGCCAGATGTTAAAGCTCTTTTATTACAATCACTTGAAACAGTTAGCCATTCGACTAAAAACCAAATGGGTCATTGTTGTCTTGTGCTTTTTCTTTTGGTTTTGGTTTTCCATTTAACAAACACCTGAACGAATTAGGCTTTGAAACTCTCTTTATCTAATTGGTGTTTCTTCATTTTTCGATAAAGGGTTTTACGCGGTAAATTCAGCTTACTTGATACCTCGTTAATGTTACCTGCGCTTTCTATTAGCGCCTCCGTCAGTACATTCCTTTCGTACTGCTCCATCTGCTTTTCAAAAGCGAAATCTTCTCCGGACGCTTCACAAATTGGCGATTGAAGATCGAAGCCATCACCGACGATACCCAACACAAATCGATCAGCGACATTGCGTAATTCACGCACGTTACCCGGCCATTCATGCCGACATAGTTGCTGAATCTGCTCAGGGTAAATCGTTGATGGGCGTGTCTTGTATTTGTGGCTCGCTTGAATCACAAAGTGACGGAACAACACCTGAATGTCTTCTTTCCGTTGGCGCAGTGCCGGAAGGTTTAAGCTCGCAATGTTCAAGCGATAAAAGAGATCGGCTCTGAATTCCCCAGACTCACTCAAGCTCACAAGATCGGCTTTACTGGCTGCGACCACGACGATGTCGACAGGTATCAACTCATTACCACCAACACGCTCAATCATTCGCTCTTGAATCACGCGCAGCAGTTTTATTTGTACCGCAATCGGCATGCTCTCAATTTCATCGAGAAACAGAGTGCCGCCATTGGCTTGTTCTATTTTGCCAATACGCTTCTTGTTCGCGCTAGTAAACGAACCCGCTTCATGGCCAAACAACTCACTCTCAATAATGCTCTCTGTCATACCACCACAGTTAATCGCGACAAATGGCTTAGTCTTACGACGACTGAATTGATGCAGAGCTTGAGCTATCACCTCTTTGCCCGTTCCCGTTTCTCCGTTGATGATGGTATCGACACCGGTATGCGCTAAAGCGAGCACTTGCTTACGTATCGTATCCATCGCTTTTGATTGGCCAATAACCACGGATTCAATCGGTAAATCCTCTTGCCCATCGCCATCCGAGGTTGACGGGCAACTGTGCTGACATTGGGTAATCGCCAAATCAAGCTTCTCCACCAGCTCACTCGAATTAAGCGGTTTTTCTAGGAAGTCAAAAGCGCCCAACTTCATCGCTTCGATCGCCATTGGGATATCGCCATGGCCACTCATCAATAAAACGGGCACATTCGGGGCACGGTGTTGGATTGAGCTCAACAACGTCAAACCGTCCACTTTCGGCATGCGCACGTCACACAACACAACCGACTGACTGTTCGCTTTAAGCGACTTTAGGCCAAGGTTGGGATCAGTGAAGGTGGTGACACTAAACCCTTCTAGCTCTAACATTTCGCTCACGGCTTCGACGACATCTATTTCATCGTCGATAAGAACTATGTGTTTTTCTGAAATCATGAACCTGTGCCTTTTGGTAGAGTGACGATAAAGGTGGTGCCTTGGTGTTCAACCGATTCCACGTGAATCGAGCCGCCAAAATCTTTTATTATGTTGTATGCGATAGACAAGCCGAGCCCGAGCCCCTTACCTGTTGTTTTGCTGGAATAAAATGGGTCAAACAAATACGGGATATCTTCTTCAGGTATGCCCAGTCCGTTGTCCTTAACCAAAATCTGAGTGGTGTTCGAAAGCACTTGCGTAGCAATACTAAGTTGAGGCTGCTCTTTATGCTCAATGGCATCCAGAGCATTGCTGATGAGGTTCACCAGCACTTGTTCCAAGCGTATGCTGTTGGCTCGAACCATCTGGTAGCTTTGGGACGAATATTGAATCGATACTGGGCTCTGTCTGGTTTCAAACAGATCAATCGCATCACCAATCACCTTATCTAGTTCCACATTATCAATCTTGCCGTCGCTCTTACGTGAGAATGCTTTTAAGTGACGAGTTATCGCAGCCACCTTTTCTAGCAGGACTTCGATCTTTTTAAGATTCTCTTGTGCTCTGTCTGGTCTATTTTTACCGAGCCAAAGCTGAGCACTTCGAACGTGGCTATTCACAGCCGTCAGAGGTTGATTGATCTCGTGCGTTATCCCAACACTGAGTTGCCCCAATGCAGCCAGTTTTCCGGCTTGGATCAACTCATCTTGAGTCACTCGTAGTTTGGCTTCGGCTAGGGTTCGCTCTTCCACTTCAGCTTCTAATTTTCGGTTGGTTTTCTTAACGACTTTGGCCGTGGTTTGGAATACCTTTAGGTACTTGGCCATTTGCGTCACTTCGTCTTTGCCACGAATGGACACTTCGGTATCTAAATGGCCGGTAGAAATCGCAAACATGTTGTCTTTAAGCTGTAAAAGCCTTTCCAAAATGCTCTTACGCACATAGAACCATGAAATAGCAGCGGCAGCCAATACGCTAAATAGAGAAAGGAAGAGAGAGAGACGCTGGTTAGATTGCAAAGATTGCTGTGCCTGCTGAATCGATTGGTCAATATTGCTATTCACCTTGCTGGTGTTGCTTTCGATCTGCACGGTTAATTGGTTCAAATGCTCGCGGCTGTTTTGCAGGAAGTATTGCTCTTGATAAAGATGATCGAGCGCTTTGTTTTTCATCCCATACAAGCTGCTATCGCTTGAGGCAAGGTTATAAATCACCGTGAGTTGATGATCTAATTCAGGAAAATCACTTCTTAAATCACCACTGACCCAGAGCTTCCACCACTCTTCCCCTACCTGCTCTAATCGCAAACTGGTGTAATCGAGCTCATTAAAGCTGGAGTCGTTATACAGCTTTTCGACCAAGCCTAATTGGTAATAAAGCAGAGACTTGAGCTGTGTGTACTGGATTTGATCTTTGGCAGACTCAGGTAGGCTATCAAGTGAATCACTGGCCTGTTGCAGTAGCGGGTAAAAACCTTCGAGCAAATTACGAAGTTCTTGGTTGAGCTGTTCTGACTCAATTTCACTTTGATACAACAAGCTAAGGCTGTTATTAACTTGGGCGATAAGATCTTTAAAATAGGAGTGATAGTCCGGGAACTGAACCATAACGCTATTCATAACGGAAATAGCGTCTTCGATTTTTAGCATCGCCTGCTTGCGCTCTAAATTCGATTCAGCGTCACTAAGCTGAGAAGACGTTGTAATAATCACTCGCACCATATCATCAAGGCGTGCGGCATTATCTAAGGCCGGGATTTCACTCTCCTTTAGCTCAACAAGACGTTGGTTTAAATCATCGAAGGTAAAGCTAGAGACAACCGAGAGGAAGATAGTGGTCATCGATAGCATGGCTAACGCAAGTACCAAGCGCAGCTCAATACCTTTCCAACCAAACCACTTACGACGTGGAATCTTGATCGAGAACGGGCGCTCGAAACTATCCTTATTTTCTACAACCTCGGAGAAATGACTACTCACTCGCCCCACCTTCTTCTCATCAAATAATCAACAGGAACTGTCAATGATTCAATCAGTTAGGGTGTGAGCCTTACTTGGGCTTGCATCGAATAGCTTTAGTTAAACTATTAAATGAAGAGTAATCATTAACATTTCACATAAGATATCATAACAATTATTTTATAAAGCTTGAGCTGTCTGTTTTGCGATAATAGAAAGTGACCGCACCGACAGAAACGTGATTACTTTATCAATACGCCCGTAAATCATACGAATAGCACGCTCAATCAAGCAGTAAAAACCTTTGATTATTTAATAAGTTAAGGACTATAGATCTAAAAAATCGCACAAGCTTTCACTCATGCGATTTCATTTATGTCATGCCCATCGACTAACCCGAAGCTCAACGAACTTAGAGAATAATCATCCCATCGCGATAAGTCAGAGCAGGAGAAACGTCTTGGCCAAGTAAGACTGGGCCATCAAGGTCGACAATTTCAGATTGAACGGCGATAGGCAAAGCTGCACGCATCGCCAAAGAAGTTCCGAGCATACAACCAGACATCAACGTAAATCCTAGCCTTTGGGCTTCTTCTGCAAGAACCAATGCTTCAGTCAAACCGCCCGTTTTATCGAGTTTGATGTTGACCATTTCATACTTACCCAACAGCGATGAGAGCTGTGAAGTGGTATGACAGCTTTCATCAGCACACAGTGGGATCGGGTGATTGATGTGTGCCAGTGACGCATCGTGCTGCTGTGGAAGAGGTTGTTCGATCATCGCAATATCAAACTCTGTTAGTTGATTAAACAACTCTTCGAGATTCAGCCCCGTCCACGCTTCATTAGCATCCAGTACAATCTGAACATCTGCCGCAGCTTCTCGTACCGCGCGAACACGCTCTACCACTTGCTCTCCATCAAGCTTCACTTTTAAGAGTTTCGCTCCATTTGCGACATAGTCTCGAGTCTGAATCGCCATCGCTTCTGGCGTACCAATCGAGACGGTCATGGCTGTCACGATTTGATTCGGTAACTCAAACAGGCTATTTGGGAAGACCTGGTCATGTTGTTTGGCTTCAAGCTCCCAAAGCGCACAATCGACCGCATTTCGCGCTGCCCCTCCGGTCAATAAAGACTGAAGATGATCTCTTAGCTCTGCCGGATCGGTAACACCTCGCTCAAACATACCTTCAAGTGCGCTAGACGCTTGTTGGATTTGCGCTAACACAGACTCCGATGACTCGCCGTATCGTGGGTAAGGGGTGCACTCTCCCTGAGCTTGTTTGCCATCATGTTCAATGTAGACACGAACAACGTGACACTCGGTTCGGCTGCCACGAGAGATGCGAAAAGGCGTTTGCATCGCGATAGTAATGGGTTCTGCTGTAATCTTCATAATTTCACTCGGTTGATGTTCGCTTTAACAAATGGAAACGTAGAAATGATGAAGTCGTTAAAGTGAATGTCGCAAATGATCAGTAATGTGTTGTACACCAAAACGCACAGGGTCCGTCACGGGCACTTGATAGAGTGTGGTCCATTCTTGGCATAATGTCTCAGCGTCTTCAATGCTAATTGCCGAAGTGTTCAAGCAGATACCAACCAATTTCACATCTGGATTCGTCAGTCGTGCCGCTTGTAAGTTGGCTTCAATCGTCTGTTCTATGCTTGGCAATTGAGCATGAGGAAGGTTACGAATATGTGGTCGCCCGACTTCATGGCACAACACCAAAGCATCGGCTTGTGCGCCATGTAATAACCCCAAACTCACGCCTGCAAACGAAGGGTTGAACAAAGAACCCTGCCCTTCAATGATGTCCCACTCGTGGTCGGTAAAATCGGGGCTAATCGCTTCAACCGCGCCGGAAATAAAATCCGCAACCACCGCATCAATCGAAATTCCGCTGCCTTCAATCAAAATACCGGTCTGCCCTGTCGCTTTAAACTGAGCAGATGTTCCCGCTTGTTTAAGCGACTTTTCAATCGCTAATGCCGAGAACATTTTGCCTACTGAGCAATCAGTTCCGACAGTAAGCAGGCGCTTACCTTGACGAAGCTTACCGTTACCAACATTAAGAACACCGTCAAAATGGCGTACATCATGAAGCTTAGTCAATCCTTGTTGCTGCATGTCAGCAAGCGGTGAAAATTCACTCAATCGTTGGTGCATGCCAGATGCAATCTCATATCCCATTTCTGCAGCGGCCATAATGGTTGACTGCCAAGAATCAGGAATAACACCACCCGGATTTGCGGTACCAATCACTAGCGTCTTCGCGCCCTGCGCTTGCGCCTCTTGCAGGGTCATATCCGTTAAGCCCAGTGAAACGGTATCACCCGTTAAACGCAGTTGACCTAGGCAGATTTCTGGTCGCCATTGATGAATACCGCGAGCTGTTTTTGCGGCGAGTGGGTCAGTAACATCCCCAAGAAAAAGAAGGTAAGGTTGAGCGATAGACATGAGTGTTCCTAATTAATAAATCCTTGTATGGATTTACTTTAATTAGGAATTAGATAGCTGCCGAATACCTATTTATGGCGAGCCTATAACCTTAAGTTATAGGGTGAGTATAGATCTTCAATGAAGCGATAAATTGCTTAACGGAAATTGACTGAGGGGTGTGCTCTGCGCAAAGCATCGATACCGAGAATTGAATATCTGGTTGAAGTGGCAACACACAAACCGCATCGTCATTTTGATACTGATCTGCCGTCCACGGGTCAACAATCGCAAATCCTGCTTGGTGCTTCACCAGTTCCGCCGCAGCGCTATACCCACGTACAGATATCGGGTGGTGATAATGCTCATCGCGTGCAATAAGGCTTTGATGTAACAGGAGGCCTAATGGATCGCGGCTATCAAGCCCGATGATTGGGAGCGGATAATTGATAAGCTCATCTAGCGTTAATTCTGCCGGTAACTGCTCAACCGTATTGGATGGAACCAAAACCTTGAGCGATTCGGTTAATAGCGTTTCACTTAATATCGCAGGCGGTGCTTCATCGCCAAACGCGATAGCAATATCAAGCTCATGCTTTAACAACCCAGCACACAGTTCATCACGGTTTGCTGTCAGCAACTCAAAAGAGAGCTCTTGTTCGCGAGACATTTGAGCAATCACTTGCGTCAGCAACTTGGTCGCCAGAATCGGTGGCGCACCAATACGTAAATGCTGATGGCCTTGCTTAACTTTGTTGGTCAAAGATCGAAACTGACCCAGTTGCTGATACACTTTTTCTGCTTCAGGTAACAAGGTTTGGGCCTCTACCGTTGGCACTAATCGCCCTTTAACACGTTCGAATAAACCAAACCCAAGTTGTTGCTCAGTGTGCGCCAGAATACGAGTCACATTAGGTTGCGACACATGTAGATTACGTGCGGCTCCAGATACGGTTCCGGTTTGCATGATGGCGTAAAAGACTTCCAACTGTCTTAAGTTCACATTGATGTCCTTATGGTTCGCGAAACAAATCTAGGGGTTGGCTTTTCTTGTATTAGCTAAGCTGGTTAACGGTCTATCTGTTTAATTAGCTGTCTATTTTTCTATTTATTTGCGTGAGTCTACTTTAGTAGCTCAGCTATCGCAGGTTGAAGCACCTCAGCCCAAACTTGATAAGCCTTGGCATTCAAATGCAAATCATCACATGAGTACTCATTCGACAAAAGCTGATTAGGTGACAATACAGAATTCACATCTAAGAATGCAATGCCTTGCTGAGAACAGTACTCGCTTATCTTGCTATTGAGCAGTTCAACCGAAGGATTCAAACCTTGCAGTTTAGAGCCAACATAAAGCGTTGATTGCACCAAGATTCGAATATCGTTTTCTTGCCACACCTTAAGCATATCAATGTAATTCTGGTAGATATGTTCAACATCATACCCCTGAGCTAAATCGTTTATCCCTGCCATAAAACATACAAGCTTTGGTTTCACATTCAACGTGGTATCAATACGGCGCAACATACCAGTTGTGGTGTCACCCGCTAAGCCGCGATTGACCATCGAGACATCGCGGAAAATATCCGCCCACGGGGCCCATTCGGTGATCGAATCACCAAACATGACTAGGTCTGCACTTGGGGAAAAATGGCGATGGTTATCTGATGTCATGATGTAACGACTCATACTGTGGCCTCGTTGCTGAATCTCAGACTGAAGAGCGACTGCCTTGAGGATCTCGCTATCTGGCGTGGCGCTATCAAATTGAGCTAGCAATCCTTCGATATGAGGCTTAAAAGGGCTAAGACGAGTACTCAGTTGATGATGTTCTTTAAGGGAAGATAACCTCTCTAGTAATGCATACAAAGAGCGGTTTTGACCAACTTCTTGGAATAACTGATAGAGATCGAGGACAGAGTGTTGCTGTAGCGCGGCAAGTAATTGCTTGTCTTCCATGGTGTTATCTAACCCTTCAATTATCTGATGATGAACTCAAGATAATATCCGATTGCGTACGGGATAGATAACACTAGAAGCAGAGAATTACTTTTCTTTGATTAGCAGATGGTTACGGTTATCACGGCTTTTCTTAATCAGTTCGTTGCTCTCATCCATTTCATCAGATTTAGCAAGACGATCGTAAAGCAGCACATTCACTGTCGCTGCCAAGTTCATGCAGCCAACTGTTGGTACGTACACAACATGATCGGCTCTGTCGGCGACATCTTGAGAAATAGAGCCGTCTTCAGGGCCAAAGATATAAATGGCATTTTCTGGGTGTTTAAAACGCGGTAGTGGTGTTGCACCTTCTGCGAGTTCTACGCAAACGATCTTAGTTTCTGGATCAAGATTGTCTAAAAACGACTCAACACCAGTCAACGGGATAGTACGCGCAGCACTCTTAGTATCGGTGTGGAATTTTGCGGCTTTTTCGTAGCGTTGCCCTGTGTATTTAACTTCGTCGACTTGGTAACAACCAGCCGCACGCATAACAGCACCAACGTTTGTCGGGCTCTTTGGGTTAGTTAAACCAATAGTCACATGGCTTTTGTTCATGAATCTTTCTCACTTAACGAATAGACATAGCAGGGTGCTACAAAGCGTCGCATTCTAACAAAGCAGCGTCGAATTCAAAAGCATCGATACAAACTCACTTTTTCGCGCTTAAGCCTCTAGTTGCAAGGCTTCTCACCCCAAAAACCTAACCGTCATCATATTTATAAAACAAAAACACTCTAGGATAACAATTAAACAACAAGCCCATTTACATTTTGAAACCACATTAATAATGTGTTGAAAATTGCATGAGACAATCACACAGGAAGCGTGACATGACCCTAACCATCAAAAACCGCCTTTATATTCTCTCTTTTATTCCACTGCTACTGATGGCAATTGGGATGATGAGCGTGACGTATATGAAGAGCACCGAGCTAACCGCACAACAAGTAGAATCGACGCGTAGCAATATGATGGCGATGAAAGAAAAGGAACTTAAAGCGTATCTGCAAATGGCTCAATCTTCTATTAGCCCGTTCTTGGAAAGAGGTGCAACATTAGAAGAAGCCTTACCGACATTAAGAACTCTCGAATATGGCGAGTCTGGCTACATCTTTGGCTACGACTCTAAAGGCATTCGAGTAGTTGTTGGGCAAAATAACGATGGCATTGGTAAAAACTACTACGACCTGCAAGACAAAAAAGGCAACTACCTGATTCGTGACTTGATCAAGAACTCAAAGCTTGGTGAGTTCACCACCTACTACTTTCCAAAACTTGGTCAATCAGAAGCTCTACCGAAACTGAGCTACTCGATATTCGTTCCCCAGTGGGACTTGATGCTAGGCACAGGTTTTTATACTGACGACATCGATGCTGTAATCGCAGAGATGAAAGAGAGCTCGAATGTCGCGTTACAAAGCTCATTGACGGCGATCGCTATATTCTGTGGTTTGATTGCCCTAGTAGTTGCTGCGTTTGCCGTTGCCGTCAACCGCACAATCATGCGACCACTCGAGCAGTTTGATCGTTCAATCAGCGCATTCGCGAGTGGCGAAGCCGATTTAACCGCTCGAATGGAAACATTTAAAGCGCCTGAGTTCACTAAGCTCAGCGAGAACTTCAACGCCTTCGTGGCAAGCCTTCAAACCATCATTCGCAGCGTAAGCGATGTCGGTCAGCAAGTCGTAGCCGAGACATCTAGCATGTCTTCTCGCGCTGCGCAGGTCGACGAGATTGCTACTGGGCAACGTGAAGAGACTGAACAAGTTGCAACGGCGATGACTGAAATGACCACAACGGCGCAAGAGATCTCGAGCAACGCTAGCCAAGCGGCGGATTCCGCTAAACTTGCAGAGGGCAATGCCAAAGAAGCGCAACAGATAGTAAACGCCGCTGCAGATTCGGTGGCAGGCCTAGCGAGCGAAGTATCAGAAGCCAACACTGTCGTGTCTCGTTTAGAAGGTGATGTGCAGAATATCTCCTCTTCGTTGGCGGTCATCCAAGACATTGCCGAGCAAACTAACCTACTCGCGTTGAATGCCGCGATTGAAGCTGCACGTGCAGGCGAACAAGGTCGTGGGTTTGCTGTGGTTGCCGATGAGGTTCGTAAACTGGCAAGCCGTACTCAAGAAAGCACTGGCGACATTCACAAGATGATTGAGCAACTTAAAGCTGCCTCAGATGCTGCTGTGAAAGCGATGGATTCAAGTCAAAACCGAAGTGCGCAAACCGTGGAAGAAGCGAATGCCGCAGCCAAAGCACTGGCGAAGATCCAAGCGTCGATTGATACTATCATGGACATGAACTCGCTTATTGCGACAGCCACTGAACAGCAAAATATTGTAGGACAAGAAATATCTCAACGCATCGTGGTGATTTCTGACCAAAGCTCACAATCGGCAGAACTCGCGAATCAAAACCGTACAGGTAGCCAAAACCTCAACAGTCGTGCAAATGAGCTGTATCACTTGGTGGATCGCTTCACCGTCTAATACATTTTCGGTCTAGTAAGCCGTAATCAAACGATAATTAATCCTAAAACACGTCGGGCTTCAGAATCTCTATTCTGAAGCCCGTTTTTATCGGTGGAGGTTTTAAGCCATACACTAATCCAATTGCTCAGACAGGAAGTCCACCAGCAAGCGAACCTTTGAAGATAAGTTGCGGTTCTGAGGATAAAGCGCCCATATCCCTTCTTTGTCGTCTCGATAATCGGATAGTACTTCTACCAACTCTCCCGACTCTAGATCTTCACTCACGTAATATTCTGGCAGTTGAACCAAGCCAATGCTCTGTTTAGCGGCGTCCAATAAGGCTAGTCCACTGTTACACCTAATTCGCCCATTAACACGAACTGAGCGAGGGCGTCTATTTTCTTTGAAACGCCAATGTTCAAATCCACCGACTAAACATTGGTGATTATTTAATTCTGATAATGTATGCGGCTCGCCATAACGTTCAATATATTCAGGGCTTGCACATACATAAAGTTGGCGTTGAGACAGCCTCTTTGCCACAAGGCTTGAATCTTCCAAGCGGCCAAGACGAATCGCAACATCAACACCCGAATCGATAAGATCGAGCTTTTGATTGGTCAGCATCAGCTCAAGCTCTACTTGCGGGTGAAGCTTTAAGAATTGATGCAGTATTGGGGCGAGTTGGCGCTCACCATAAGTCACAGGCGCGGTGACTTTCAGTAAGCCTTTGGGTGTGGATTGCATCTGCGTGACCGCAAGCTCAGCAATTTCTAAACCTTCGACCAACAACTTACATTGTTGGTAATAGAGTTGCCCAGCCTCTGTAAGAGACACCTTTCGAGTCGTTCGATTGAGCAGTTTCACTGCGAGTCGTTCTTCGAGGTTTGCTACTCTACGACTGATTTGAGCCACCGACGTAGCGAGCTTCTGCGCCGCACCAGTAAAGCTTTCACGCTCTGCCACTGCAACAAACTCACTTACCCCTTCCCAATTGGCCATGCCTTTACCTTATGCTGAACTTTGGTTACCCATACAGTGTATTGAAGTTAGATATCAGTGTCACCTTGCTTGATATGCGCTGTGCATTAATCTTCGGCACCTATAGTCATTCCCTTACAGAACCATATTTTTGTCCTAACATTAACCTCATCCCCTATTGCTAGGGTGAGAATCTCTAAAACACTGGTACAACAAAGTAAGGTATCCCTTTGAAGAAGTTAATCATACTTGCATCAACTCTTGTACTCAGCACCACTGCGTTTGCAGCAACTAAAACAACAATTCAAGAAACAACGCTAAAATCTGATACATTTGTTACTGAAGCGGAAGCATACGATGCAGGCACCAACCTTATGGATGAGTTAAGCGCAAAAACACCTTTTGAGCTTTCAAGAGAACTGCCACAGTTCCAACAGACAACCAAATACGATTCGTTCAAGATTGATGACGCGAATATGGAAGTGAAGAAAATCACTAACATGAGCGGTGACATTCATTACCAAGCGAACGTAAAAGTGGACTACCGTTACACATACAAAGACGGTCGCAGCAGCTAACACCGAATGATTGATCAGGTCTAAAAACTGATCACCTAGTCAAAAGACTGATCACCTAGTCAAAAAGAAAGCCCGCACTCATAGAGTGCGGGCTTTTTTGTCGTTCACCGCTGATTAATGGGACTCAATACGAGCAACCATTATCAGCTCATATTCGTCTGTCTAATTTTGAAAATTACACTTCAAACTGAGACACAAGGCTATCTAGCGCTTCACACTGTTCAGCCAATGCCATACATGCATTTTCTGCGCTGCTTGCCATCTCAACCATTTGCATGGTGCTTTCAGCGATGCGTTGAACATTCTTATTCACTTCTTCAGACACTTGAGACTGTTGCGAAGCCGCCGCAGCAATTTGTGTGTTCATGTCATTCATCTTGCCAATTGAGTTACGAATCTCACTCAATGAAGATGCTGCAGTTCCTGCTTGAACAATGGTTTTCTCGCCACTCACTTTGCTTTCAGTCATCACACCAACCGCGTGTTTAGCACCCACTTCTAAGCGTTCAATCATTGATTGGATTTCGCCAGTGCTGTCTTGAGTTTTACTCGCAAGCGCTCGAACTTCATCAGCCACAACCGCAAAGCCACGGCCTTGTTCACCCGCTCGTGCCGCTTCAATAGCCGCATTCAAAGCAAGTAGGTTGGTTTGCTCTGCAATGCCTTTGATCACACCAAGGATTGAGGCAATGTTCTTCACGTCTGTGTCCAGCTCTTGAACAACACCGCCCGCGTTCTCGATATCTTGCGCAAGGCGTTCAATCGAAGTCACGGTCAAGCCAAGCGTGGTGTCTGCCGATTCCACTTCATGATTGGCAACATTACTGGCGGTTGCCGCATCTAATGCATTACCACTCACCACTTCACTGGTTGCTTGCATCTCATGAACCGCCGCCGCGACTACTTCACTTTCACGCTGTTGGTTCGATGAAAATTCAGCAACACTTTGCGTTAACGATTTAATGTTTTCCATCTCAGCGCGTACCGCATTCGATGTAAAAATAACTTGTTCGACGGTGACATGGATCTTGCCAACAAACTGGTTGAAAGCAGAACTTAAACGAGCGATCTCATCATTACCTTCGACCTTCATACGTTGAGACAAGTTACCGTCACCCGATGCGATCTCATTCATCGCTTTCTCTACGTTCTGGATTGGCTGAACGATAAACCGATTGGATAACCACATAGCGAAAAGTGCAGCGAAAACAGCAACGGCCATACCCACTTCAATGATCAACTTACTCGATTCAATAGAGTCATCGGCTTGCTGGCGAAGCTCTTTCTGTTTCAATTCGATCAGAGTTCGGATATCGCGCAGTTGAGTACGAATGATCGCAAACTCTGCGTCAAGCGCTGGCGAGTAATCAATATTGTATTGGTCTGCGTTTGCTGGATCAGCGAACATTGGCTCGTGCAGTGCCACCCACTTGCTCATCGCGTTAACAAGCTTTGCTAACTCGCCACGTGAAGATGGGTCCAACACGCCCGCTTGATACAAGGTTTCGACACTTTGAAAACGAGGAACCGCTTTGTAAGCGTTGTCTTTAAATTCAAACTTTTGGTACTCGACCGCCGCTTGGTCTTTCGCAAGCAACAGACCTTGTGCCGAAGCGATAATTTGGTAGGTATCTCGGTAGCCATCTTCTAGGTTATCTAGCACTGGCTGAACCACATTATTGAGCTCGTTATTAATCGCAGCCTGAGCATTTGATCTGATAACGTTGAGCACAGTAACGGTAGAAAAAACAATCACAATCACCAACAGCGGGATCGCGATTTTACTCTTAATCGAAAGATTATTGATATTCATTGGGATTAATAACCACACTTAAAATAGGGATGCGCGCGCAATATACAGCACACATATAAAATCCCGCTAAGCTTTTGTGAGCTTCATCTCATAGCAAACGATACCGTAAATTCGTGTGATGCTTTTTCAATCAAAGGTTAACTTTCGGCGACTAAAATACTCTCTGATTTAGACTTATTTGCTGCTGATACGCGCAAATACTGGAGAAGTGTTAGAAATAACACCATAATGTAGGGCTCTAAAATAAGTAGGTAAGAACATGAAAATTTGTGGTGTTGAAATCAAAGGTAACGATGCAGTCATCTGTCTTCTTTCTCTGTCAGACGGCGTATTTAACATTCCTGATTGCCGAGTTTCTAAGGTTGCGATTAGCGACGCAAACGACACACAGAATATGAAAGACTTTCAATTCTCTTTTGCAAAGTTAATGGAAGATTACCAAGTAGAAAAAGTTGTAATTCGCCAACGTCAGACTAAAGGCAAATTTGCTGGCGGTGGCTTCGGCTTCAAACTAGAAGCAGCAATTCAGTTGATCGACGGCCTAGACGTAACCGTTGTATCACCTGCTGACATCAAGGAGAGCCTTAAGCGCAACCCTCTTATGATGAAGTTCAAAGAAACTGGCCTTAAGCAATACCAAGAAGCACCGTTTACAACGGCTTACGCTTGCTTGATGAAACGCTAATCAAAAGTCGCTAGCCAATATTTTATATAGAAAGAGCCTGAATATTCAGGCTCTTTTTTGTTTCTAGTCATCGATTTTTAGTAGGATGAGTTTGGTATACAAACTACCGCTCTAACACTGTTCGCCTACGAGCCTTAATTAACTCAGGCTTTTTCACCACCAAATAAACCGCCGCAGCAGACAAGGCAAAGCCCATCGCGCCATACATGTCGAACGACTCACCGAAAATAAGCCACGCTTGGATTGCTGTCGTCGGTGGCACCAAGTAAAAGACCGAAGCCACACTTGAAGATGCACCGTGCTCTACCATGTAAAGCAACAATAGGATGGCAACACAAGACAGAACGACCACCAGCCAAATTAGAGTCAACGTGAATTCTATCGTCCAGTTTACTTGCATAGTTTCGTAACGCATTGCGAACGGCAGAAACAACGCGGCAGAAGCCAAATATTGCACCATCGCACCGCCGACCATATCTGTCCCCTGACAGAAGCGCTTCTGATACAAAGTGCCGCAGGTAATACCCACCAAAGAAACCAAACACAATAACGTTGCCAAGCCTTTTTGGTCGTCTGACTGCCATTCAATATTGCCCATCAACACCAAACTAATACCCGCAAAACCAAGCGCTAACCCCAACCACTGTGCAAAATTAAAACGCTGCGAAGTACAGCTGATCATAATCAATGCGGTAAGAATCGGTTGTAAGCCAACAAGTAGAGAACTCAACCCGGCGGGCATACCTATATCAATCGCCAGATAGGTGCCACCAAGGTAGAAACCATGAATCAAGATGCCAACCACACTTGCGTGGAAGAATGCTCGACCACGAGGAATACGACGCTTAAGGATTGCAATCAAAACCAAGAACAGCGCCACGTTGGCTACCATCCTCAATGAAAGTAATGTTGCGGGTTCGGCATATTCAACACCAAGACGTGCGCCGACAAAACCTGACGACCACAATATTACAAACACAAACGGAATCATTTTAATCAGCATTACAAACCTCTGGTCAACTCTTCATCAATGCTGTTACCTTAGTTGGGTACAGATAACTAATAAAGATACAGATATAACACTTTAAATGGTTACAGATTGAGAGTGTACAACGAGGGAGAAACACGTGGAAGCAGAACTCAGCGGCAATAAATACCTTGCTACCGAACAACATATTAAGGCTCAGATCGATAAAGGACTTTTTCATCCAGACGATCGCCTTCCCTCGATCCGCCAGTTAAGCGAACAGCTTGGCGTAAGCAAAAATACCGTAATTCGAGCCTATCAAGAACTCGAAGCAACGGGTTGGGTTTACTCGGTACCTAAATCTGGCTATCGCGTAAAGACACCGAACACCACCTGCTGGGATACACCAAGCCAACCTCAAAAAGTGGACCTCTTATCTGTCACCAAATCGGTACTCTCTCGCCCGAAAGGCCGCCTGAAACTGTTGGCAGGTTCTGCGCACCCGAACATAAACAACCCTGCGATTCGTAGCTTGTATGCCGAGATTGGTCGCCACAGTCGATTACAAACTCAATTGCCTGGGTATTACCAATTACCTCCCGGCGACGAGCAATTAGTAAAGCAATTGTTAAAGATCACCCATGATCTAGGCGTACCTGCGGGATCCAAAGAGATTGCGATTACTCATGGTGCTCAACAGGCGATCAGTTTGGCACTACGTGCGCTCACCAAACCGGGTGACATCGTGGCAGTCGAGTCACCTTGTTACTTCGGTAATTTATTGTTGCTCGAATCACTTGGCTTGCAAGCTTTAGAAATCCCGAGCAGTGTTAGCCATGGCATTGACATTCCATCACTGCAGAGCGCGTTGGACAAATGGGAAGTAAAAACCTTACTGCTAACGCCAAACTTTACTAACCCAACCGGCTCAAGAATGCCATTGGCGAATCGAAAAGCATTACTGGAGATCACCGGATCTTTACCAATTATCGAAGACGATGTGTTCGGTAGCTTGGCGTTCGATACACCAATCGCTAGCCTCAAAGAGCTTGATGACCAAGATAGAGTCATCTACGTCAACTCACTGTCTAAAACCTTAGACTCACGCTTGCGAATCGGTTGGTTATTGTCGGGACGCTACCAACCTTTAGTCGAAAAGTACCTTTTATGCGACAACATGGGCAGCTCAAACCTGATGCAATCCGCGGTAGGGCAATTCCTCACTACCGGTAAATATCGCAGCCACTTATCCAAAATGAAACGGCTCTACCAAACCAACCAAAAGCAATTCCAAAGCCTGTTAATACAAGCACTAGATAGCCACCCACACCTTGTCGGGCAATACCACCTATCAAAACCGGAAGGCTCTTTTTTAAACTGGATAACACTGCCTGAATCGGTCGATAGCTACGCGGTCTATCAAGACTGTTTAAAGCATAAGTTGGGGATTTTACCCGGAACAGTATTTGGCACCAACGACCAATATAAACACTGCTTGCGCTTTACTGTTGCCAACATTGAA
Organism: Vibrio sp. 10N.247.311.49; assembly: GCF_041467655.1. Taxonomy (NCBI): domain Bacteria; kingdom Pseudomonadati; phylum Pseudomonadota; class Gammaproteobacteria; order Vibrionales; family Vibrionaceae; genus Vibrio; species Vibrio sp. 10N.247.311.49. The sequence goes on along the minus strand of NZ_JBFSVA010000020.1, from coordinate 35,632 downwards.
GAGAGCAAAGAGTGGAAAGAAGGGGTTGTGACACTAGCGAAAATAATCGCTAAGCACGTGCGTTAGGTTACCTTTCTAATTACCATTTAGACCAAAACAACAAAGCCCCATTCAACTGAGTGGGGCTTTCATCATTATAATATCTTGAGTTGCTTAAATACGATGGTTAGTTAAATACGATTACCCTTGCCAAGCGAACTGTTCAAAAACTTTGTCGACTGGCGTTTTAGCAACGTGGTTTACGTAATTACTGATCACTTTCTGAGACAGGCCAAGAATCACTTCTAGCACTTGTTGCTGACCGTAGCCCGCTTCGAAAAATGCTGCCATTTCACTTTCAGGCACATTGCCGCGGTTACGTACCATGCTCAGCGTAAAATCATGCAGGGCTTGCAGCTTTTCAGTGGGTAAAGCTGTGCGATTACGCAGTGCTTCGGTGATTGCAGGATCAACCTTCATTGAATGTGCAATGCCAGTGTGTGCAGGAACGCAGTAGTGGCATTCGTGTTCAACGTTGATGGTTTGCCAAACAACCGTTAGCTCTTCAGCATCGAAAGATGAGTCACTAAACGCCTGATGAAGCTGAGTGTAAGCCTTAAGTGTGTTTGGAGATTCAGCCAACACACCAAACAAGCCCGGCACTCTGCCCATCTGCTTTTTAGCGCCCTCAAGAATAGGTTGGCTTTGCTCTGGCGCGGATTCTACTGAGTGAATTTTGAAGTTGCTCATTGCTCTATCCCTATCAATTTTCGGTTCTAAAGTTATTCAATCACGGAGCAATTAATGAATGTTCTCCGTTGGTGTAAAAACAATATAGATCAAACAAGAACGATCGTTCAAGTGTTATTTTGAACAGTTGTTCAATTTATACATTGAAGCCAGAAGAATGTCTTCGTTCATAACAAGAAAGCCCAACAGGCAACACCTGATGGGCTTTCTCTTTTTCTCAATTTTTTTGCAAGCGGCTACCAATATTCTGCGTGGGCCAAGCCTTTAACACAGCTCGACTTGCCACTTGTTACTTTAATTTCACCACCAGTCAACGATTGAGCCAACCAACCGTGAGAGAAACTCAATTCAAAGGGCGCAGGGACTTGCTCAACGGTAATTTGCTCAAAGCCCACTTTTGAATAGTAGTTAGGATCACCGTACGTCACTGCAAGCTCAATACCCTGCTCTTTTAGGAGCTGCAAACCGGAGTTAATCAGGCGCTGACCAATACCACGCTTTTGCACCTGAGTGCTCGCCGCGACTGGCGAAAGCAAATATGCCTTGGTTTCATCGTCAAATGAAAGCGACGTAAAGATAATCGAGCCTACAATCGTACTATCCGCATCCGACTCACTAGAATCATCTTCAACAACAAAGCAAAATAGCTCTGTCGGAGCTGTGGTCGTTAAAAGATCGTTGGCAAGCTCACCCAAAGTTTTACCTTCGTTCTCACCTTCTGAATCCGTAAAGGTTTGAGTGAAAACTTGAGTGATCGTTTCGATTTCATTTGAATTATATTGCCTAAATTTCATGGTGTTACTCATTTACTTTAATTTCTTGAGCACAAAGAACTGATAATCAAAATCACGTTGTTCAGAACCTTTCGAAGGCTCTTGACCCAAACCGTTCTTTGATGTGCTGCTATCGAAAAATTGTTTAACTTCATTGTCGCAATCGACGAGCGCTTTTGAGTTCGGCATCGTTGCTTTAAGCGCTTCTATTCGCTTTTGAAAGGGCTGGTAATACGCAAGCCAACCAGCGTCACTCATTGCAAAGTGATCCAAAATTTCATAACCCGCTGCTTTTGCCTGTTTAATACGCTCGGAAACCGTCGTCATGTCCGGGTACTCTTTCTGCCAGAACGCTTTGCTCGATTCGTTAGGTTGTTCGGTATTCCACACCAAATCATTAACGACCAATATGCCGTCATCACTGAGTAAATTTCGCCACTGCTTTAGCGCCTTTTCAACACCCATGATGTAAGCGCTGCCTTCCGACCAAATTAGGTCAAACGACTTAGCTTCAAACGGCAGATCCATCATGCTCGCGCATACGGTTTTGACGTTGCTTTCTAAGCCAAGAACCCGTGCTTGCTGAGTCAGAACATCTAAACTCGGTTGATCATTATCTACCGCCGTTATTTGCACATCCACTTGATATTCTACTAAGGCTTTCGCTAACACAGAGGTGGCAATACCTTTACCACAACCGATCTCAAGCACACGTTTAGGAGAAACCGAAACGTGTACCAACGCCGCTAAAGTATCTTCCGCTGTTCCTGGCCCTAAACGCTGTAAACCCTCAAAGATCACCTCAAAATCCGCCATGTACTGGTCATGATCGTTCATGTCTTTTGAAAGCCATTTCAGTCGCAGTACTTGCTTCTCATCAAAGCCTTGCTTAATGAGCCAATCGAGATGCGCATCAGGCGCCACCTTGTCCATCGATTCATGCCAATCTTGCAAACCACTCTCGCCTAACAAGGCCGATAAAAGATCTCTCGAACGCTGTTTCTGAGCGATCTCTTCGTCCAATTGTTCGAGTCGGTTTTGTAACAAGGAGCGGTCAACCTTGGCATCCAAACACGCCTGACACTCTTTCAACGTCAGTCCACCCGCTTGTAACTGCTGCAACAATTTCACACGCTGCAAGTCGCGTTCGGAATAACTTCGATAACCATTATTGGTGCGTTGAGCTTCTATCAAACCCAACTTTCCATAGTACAAAAGCGTTGAACGGCTCAGGCCAACGAGCTCCGCTAATTCAGATATGCGATACATCCACTTCTCCCTCATTTCAGTAGTAAAGATAAACTATGAAGTTGTAGTCAGGTCAACAGAATTTTCGACACTTTTCTCGTTCTTTACCTATTTACCTTCAAATTGATAAAGCGATCTGAGCGTGTCTTTTACCCATAGAACGGTTAGTCATCGACATTGCCTGAACGGGATTCAGGAAAGGAGAAGTATTAAACTTGATGAATTGAAAACAATTAGCTCATAAACATACTTCTTTTTAACTGAATTTTGCCAATTTCTAAATCATTCAATAATGGACGAACGTTAACTAAACGATAAATAAACTCACCGAGTGAATACTTAAATCAACCACACATATACACCAGAAATTCCTGCTTAAATTTTTTAGAAAAATTCAAAATTTATTAGAAATTAACCCCTAACTTTACTGAGTATTTTGTTAGTCTTGGAAACAATTATTTACAATCCAAACAAAATTTAATTGGATCGCTTGAGGTTGTTTTTCTTGAATATGAAATTATTCGGCAGTTCTTTGATTCTGTCAGGAACTGCATTAGGGGCTGGCATGCTCGCTATTCCCATGGTGTTGGCCCAATTTGGCTTCATGATCAGCTCAGTGCTGATGCTACTTATCTTTATCGGCACCACATACTCTGCACTCCTCCTGGCAGAAGCATGCACTAAAACTAAAGACAACAGTGGCATGAGCAGTGTTGCTTACCTCACTCTGGGCAGCAAAGGTAAACACTTTATCAATGCACTCTTTTACCTGTTGCTAGTATGCATGTTGATCGCTTATATCTTGGGTGTCGGTGACATCATTCATAAGCTACTGCTCGACGTTGGTGTCGATGTATCAGCATCCGTTGCGTATACCATTTTCAGCCTATTGATGGGTGCTATCGTCGTCTCGGGCAAGTCTTATATCGACAAACTGAATCGCGGGCTATTCATCTTGATGGTCGTGATGCTGTTTATCGTTATCGCGTCATTATTTAGCAACATTCGCCTTGATTACCTAACTCAAACCAGCCAATACACGGCCAACGACGTGGTGCAATACAGCGCAGTTATCTTTACTAGCTTTGCCTCTATGGTGGTGATCCCGTCACTGGTTATCTACAACCGTGAAGCAACTCAAAAGCAGATCCGCAATATGATTCTGCTAGGCTCAGTGATTCCATTAATTTGCTACCTAACTTGGTTATTCGCGATTATCGGCAACCTTGGCACAGACGCGATAAGCCAGTTCCACAATATCTCTGAGTTGATCTCTGCGTTCAGCGGCCAATCTGCTTGGTTGAAAGTGGTGATCGCTCTGTTCTCTGCTCTGGCCTTGGTGACTTCTTTCCTCGGCGTGTCGATGGCGCTTTACGACCAAAACAAAGATGCGGTGACCAACAACAAAGCGTTGGCTTATGCGCTAACCTTCATCTTACCTTTGGTATTAGCTGAGCTGTTCGCTAGCCAGTTTGTAAGCATGCTGGACTATGCAGGCATGGTCCTGGTGTTCCTAGCTATCTGGGGCCCACTCGCAATGGTAGTTAAGGTTCGCAGACCTGACTTCCCTCACCTACAAACCGAAGGCAGCTACACAGCAGCCGGTGGCGACACGGCATTAATGGCGACATTTGGTTTTGGTGCGTTGATTTTCGTGTCTTTGTTTATGGGGTAGATCCCCATTGAATGGACTATCTGTTGCCATTTAGAAGACAGCAGATACAAATAGCCCGTTAGTCCTGCTATTAAAAGTAGAGACTAACGGGCATTTTACTTCTTATTGGAGTGCTTGCTAGTTAGCTCTTAAACGTACTCGCAATATCTTTCAATGAAGCTGCTAACTGAGCTTGTTCTTTGGCTGTTGCAGCTATTTGCGTTGCACCTGTCGTAGATTCTGTCGACTTCTGCTCTACTGCCATGACGTTTTGAGCAATATCTTGAGTCACTACCGCTTGCTCTTCGGTAGCGGTTGCGATCTGCTCAGTCATGCTAAAGATCTCGCTCACCGATGCTGAGATACCTTGTAAGGTGTGTTCCACCTCTTTTGAATCCTCAACCGCTTTAGACGACATCTTCTGACTGTTATCAATTACATTAAACGCGGTTTGCACATCAGACTGTAACGAGCTGATGAAACCTTCAATTTCAGCTGTCGACTGCTGAGTACGCTGTGCTAACGTGCGAACTTCATCAGCCACTACCGCAAATCCACGACCTTGCTCACCCGCTCTTGCCGCTTCAATTGCCGCGTTCAATGCTAACAAGTTAGTCTGTTCAGCGACGGACTTAATCACATCAATCACACTGTTGATGTTATTACTGCTCTCGTGTAAGTGCGTGATCTTTTCCGCTAGATCATTAATTTCAGATGCCAGTTTTTCGATAGAGTGGTAAGAGTTTTGAACCGTACTCAAACCTTCTTGAGACTGCTCATCGACCAGTTTAGCGGAACTTGCTGTCTGCTGAGTTTTAGCCGCCACCTCATTTACCGTTGCTGATAACTCTTCTGTCGCCGTCGCAACCAAGCCAATTTGGTCTTGTTGTTGCACTAGCGTGTTCGAATTGTAGTGACAGGTTTGTGAGGTTTCTTCAGCGGCTGAAGCTAAGGTCAGACTCGACTGAGACAGGTTGTCGATAACGTTTGAAAACTTCTCTAGCGTTTCGTTGAGTGCCGAAGAGATCTGTCCAAGCTCGCTGTTGCCAACGAACTTAGCGCGAACTGTTAAGTCGTTGTCATTACGAACCTTAGACAACATCACTGTAAGATCTTTTACTCTCATCGTCAGGTCGCTGATCGCCTTATAGCTCACGAAGGTCGCGAACAAGGTTATCAAAGCAAACAGACCAATACTCATCATCATCGCAGACTGCGCCTCTGACATTTTTTTCTCTGTCAGTGCGATAAGCGACTCTGCTAGGTGGTTTTCTGTTTTCTTTAGCTGAACAATACGAGCGGTAGATTGCGAGAACCAGTACACAGGATCAACATCAAAACCGCTCATCTTAGATTCAGCCAAACCACGAAGCTTTTCTACTTCTGCCACCGAACGATCATTCAATTGCTGTTCAAAGAAACGAACGTTAGCTGGGTTACTCAATACCTCAAAGTTTGAGAAATAGGTATTTTGCTCAGTCACCAAAGAGATGAATTTAACCAACATGCCTGGGCCAAATTCATTTTTAGAGAAGGTATTATTTAGGACAGCACGCTCGATACCCGCTCGCTCTTTACCTTGTAAAAAGTTGTAGTAAGCGATGGTTTCAGTGGTGATGGCAGCATCAGAGCTAAGCTCAGCAATTAACGCCGATACGCTCAGCAGCTTTGCATTAAGTTGGGTGTAGTAACCCAAAGCTTCAGACAGAGGAATCGATTGAGAATCCACTCGATTACGAATAGAAGTGATTTGATTTAGGCTTTGGCTTATTTCAGTGTTCAGCCGAGTGATCTGCGGTAAATCGATTTCAGCAGATTGCCAGTATTCGGTTTTCAGATTACGTCTATTATCTGCACTGGCTCTTTGTGCACGTAGTTCACTGACAAACTTAGTGCCCTGTGAGCCGATAAACCCAGCCGTCATTCCACGCTCTTTTTGTAACTCATGCACAAGTTCACTGTACACAACCGACAAACGGGTAAGTTGGTTTAATGAAGACAATTCACTGGTGGTTTCTACGCCTTTTGAAATCGCAGAAACGCTAAGCCATAGAAATCCCAAGATCGGTAAAATAAGCAAAGCGATGATTTTTTGCTTAAAAGACATATCGGTTAATTTCATTATCATTTCCCTAGCAGCTAACAAATCTTTTCAGTCATCTAACTCGCACACCCTTAATAAGATGCGCCTCAATTGTGACTGTATAATTATTCAACTTGATCAATGTGCATCAATTACCGTGCCACACAGATCGCGATGCGATGAAGGTAACATTTAACCTTACAAAATTCATTGATTTACCGATAAAACTGTTAGCTAAGCGACCTAACGATACCCAAAACACATGCGACAACATTTTATTGACGTAAGCGACTGAAATCTGACACACTTTAACTACCCAAAAGGTGTAGGCCTGCACCAATTATGTGCTCAGAGAAAACGATATATTCAGAACTAACTATAGATTCAACGCTCACCAGCGATTGATTCACAACTAATCAACTCCCTATTCTGCGCTGATTAACTGTCTATTCCTCGTTAACTAAATATGTATAATGCCGAATTATCAAAGTAGAGATTCGCAATAAATATGCGACAACAACTGAGAGATATTGTATGGATTGTCCCGCTTGCGAAGAACATATCGGTTGGGAATGGGTAGAAGAAGCGGCTATTGAACCCAATGAGGAATTCGATTGTCCAGAGTGCGAAGCAACATTGATGTACACCATCGATGAAGGCACCTACTACGGCGCTCAGCACAAGACCGTAGAAGTTATTGATGATTAAGATTATTTCCTGATGATCTGGATGTTTTATTAACTCTTTGATGTTCTAAGCCTGCGCAAAGCAGCTAAACACACCTTTACTAGAACGGGCGTTCAGCATAAAATATTGAACATATGTTCAGATTAATGAAGTAGATGTTATGGCTAAGACCGCTAAGTTCGATAGACAAGACGTAGTAGATAAAGCAACGAACCTGTATTGGGAAAAGGGCTTTCATGCGACTTCTATGCGCAACCTGCAAGACGTGATTGATATGCGTCCGGGCAGCATCTACGCGACGTTCGGCAGCAAAGAAGGTTTGTTTAAAGAGACGCTTGCTCGCTATACCGAACTTGGCATCCTGAATCTGAACCGCTTCCGCAGTGAAACCGAATCGCCTATCAAAGCGTTGGAAAACTTCGTAAAACGTGCGGTTGTCGAATCGAAACAGAGCGCACCAAACGGCATGTGTATGTTGGCTAAAACGGTCGCAGAACTGACTGATGAACACGCAGAATTGTTAGCAGAAGCGAAGAAGTCACTCAAGATAATGGAAGGTGAGTTCGCCAAGCTGATTTCAGAATCACAAGAATTGGGTGAGATCAGCAAAGAGCGCGATCCGACTCAACTTGCTCGTCATGTTCAGGTTCAAATCGCAGGCCTGCGTACTTACGCCAAAACCTGTGACGATATCGATTTGCTCAACTCAATGGTTGAAGACGTATTTAAGTACCACCCTTTTTAAGGGCTGAACTTATACATTAGAAAGCGATACAAAAAGACTCCACTTTCACCTTAACCGGCCTGAGCGGAGTCTTTTTAGTTTTGATCTAGTTAACTTTATAGATGATAAACTTTGCGGTTTAAAGAGTTACACCTTTCTCATGATCAACGCCTGAGCATTAAGCATCGCTTCCTTAGTACTGACATCTAACGTTTTCACGTTCGCAAAGCGTTCTACTTCTTTAATCGCCACGTCGTGAGCAAAGATCACCAGCCTCGCCCTTTCAATATCTTTCTGCGTGATACGATTGCCTATTCCGTTGGCACCCTGCGTTTCGACTTTAATCCGAACCCCAAGATGATGCGCCGCCTTTTCTAAGGATTTCGCTGCTAAGAATGTGTGGGCAACGCCTGACGGACAAGAAGTAATCGCCAATACCTCCGCTTGCCCTTCTTCCGTTACCGAGCCACCCGTGAACTGATTAGAGTTCGCTTCGCCTTCGACCACGTTCTTTTTCAGCAGTATTACAATTAAAGCCGTGGTAAGAGCCCCTGCGAGTGTGCCAATGATGTAGCCAATCTTGCCATCCACCACCGGCAGCACAATCCAGCCGCCCCATGGTGCATGGTTCACTACATGGAACATAAAGCCGACCACGTTACCAACTACGCCACCAGCAACAACAGCAGGCAGAACGCGCGCAGGATCGGCGGCTGCAAAAGGAATCGCGCCTTCACTGATGCCAATCATTCCCATGATGCCTGCGGCTTTTCCGGCTTCGCGTTCGTCGCGTTTGAATTTCTTCGGTGATATGAAAGTCGCCAATGCCATGCCGAGTGGCGGTGTACAAATTGCTATCCCGACACCGCCCATCAACCATGGCTGAGTATTCACCTGCGTTTGAGCAAACAGCGTGGCTACTTTGTTGATCGGGCCGCCCATATCAAAGGCCGTCATCGCACCCAAAATGCTACCCAACACCACTTTCCCTGAACCTGCCATGCCAGTCAGCATCTGGTTCATCTCTAGCATCACTTGGGCAATAGGAGAACCAATCACCCACATCACAGCGCCACAGGTAACAAAGGTGCCGACTAGTGGATAGATGAAGATCGAGCTCAGCGAGATCATGCTATCTGGCAGTTTGATCTTCTTGAGCAGATTCACCACAAAACCCGCAAAGAAGCCGACCACAATTGCACCGAGAAAACCGGTGTTGTATTGATTGACCGCGACCCAAGAACCAATCATACCGGGCGCTAAACCCGGTTTGTCGGCCATTGAATACGCGATGTAACCACCCAGCACGGCGGTAAACAGGGTTAACCCTGCGATGCCCATTTGTGCGATGTCAGCCAAAACGCCACTCTCAGGCACTGCGCCATGACCCGACATCATTACCGACAAAGACAAAAGCACACCACCCGCGACCACGAATGGAATCATGTGTGAGGTGCCGTATAACAAGTGTTCTTTAAGACGATTAAGAGATTGTGCCCAAGGGCTTAGTGGTTCGACATAAACTTCATGATGGCTAGAGGCGTAACTATCGAAAGGTTCAAAATTGGCTTCGAGAAACAGCTCTTGAGCTTCTTCGACCGACTCCACCGCCTTTAATTTTGTAACAAAGCCATCTTCGATAAGTCTGGTCGAAATCTGAGCTAGTACCTCGATATGGTGGTCGTCGTGGTTGTTTGGTGAAGCGAGCATAAAGAACACGTCCGACAGCTCGCCGCCGTCTGCGCCATAATCGATGCCAGATCGGCTGATACCTACCGCCACAGCTGGTTTAGCTACGGCAGTACTTTTCGCGTGTGGAATCGCAATACCATCGTCAAAGCCTGTATTACCGATGGCTTCACGCTTCCAGATATCATCAAGGAATTCACGTTTATTGGAGAGCTTACCGGCACGGTCGAGCAGTTCAACAAGCTCTTCAAATACCGCCTGTTTTGAGTCTGCTTGTAAATCTAAGCAGATGATCTCGGGCTCGATAATGTTGGTGATATCCATATGCTGCTCTGCCTCGCCTGATTTCAGACTGAAGTAATTAGTATCTGTTAACCTAGAGATAAGGTTAATAAGATGAAAAGATTAACGGTGTGAAGGCACTCAATATATAGGACGAAAGGTGCATTAACTGGATTATTGTAACCAAGAACTCAGAGTGTGACTTTCACCTTGGAATAAAAAACGCCAATCCATAAAATCCACAGAACCCATAACAATATCGCCCCTCCCTTATGCGAGCTTTCTATACTGGATTTTCCATGCAAGATAGCTTTTCCAAGGTAGCTTCTGAAAGGTAGCTTTTGTAACGTAACAGGGACGAGATTAAGCCGAGAATAATAATGAGAATTGTAGCGGTAACTGCGTGCCCTACAGGCATTGCGCACACCTATATGGCAGCTGATGCTCTAAATAAAACAGCCCCTAAGTTCAACGTTTCAATCAAGGTTGAGACGCAAGGCGCTATGGGTATTGAAAACTTACTGACCGCCCAAGATATTACCCTCGCAGACAAAGTGTTGATCGTCTCTGATATCGATATTGAACAACCAAGCCGGTTCGACCCAGCTAAAACCGTATTCATTCCCATGGAAGAGGTGTTGTTGAGTGTCGATAAAGTCTTTATTAAGCATTGTCGAACTTAAACTTTTCATGAACGAATACCAGATCACCTTCTTCGTTAACGATCCTTCCGCGAACTCACATGTCGCGCAGCCCCTTACTCGATTAGCGAAGAAGTTCAAAAGCAACATCCGCATTATCAACATCACTCAAAATCGAACGGCTGATCTCTCCAAATCCGTTGCGATGCTGCAAGTAGGTTTACTTCGTGGTGATTTGTGTCAGATAACCGCGGTTGGGATTGATGCGGAGCTGGCCTGTTTCGTTCTCAAAGATGTAATTGCTGAGCATTACGACATGGTTGGTTCACAAGTGAACCATGAATTCTCGAAAGATCTAATCCAGCGTATGCCGCAAATATGCCCGCCCTGTGACATCAAGTGGCACCATGCCAAAGCACAAACTCAACTGACCAAATTTGAATGCTTGAAAGGCCTCGCTCACCTTGTTTATCCAGAAGACCCAGATGAACTAATTCTGGCATTCATTAAGCGAGAAGAACGCTCGTCTACGTGCGTGTCACCGGGTATCGCCTTGCCGCATGTGATGTTTGAATCGACTCAAGATCTCTCAATTGCCGTTATTGTCAGTGACGACCCGATTGACTGGGCATCACGTATTGGCGAAGTGCATGTAGCCATTGCTTTGGTATTGCCAACCAAGCCACAGCGTGAGCACATTGTGGCGGCGACCAACCTAACTCGAAACCTGCTTCACGATCAGGTCAATGAACGTCTGCAAAAGACCCGAAGCAGTGTCGACCTGCAAGCCCTGTTGATGTACATCTCTTCTCGTCTGATTTAATTCATCTCACCCTTTTAAGTTCAATTTCTTATTCAGCTAAGTTGCTCACTCCATTGGTTATAATCCCAATTGCTCACACAATAAAAAACGGCTGAGCAATTACGCTCAGCCGTTCTATTCTAAATTGCTTATCTTGTAGGTTTAGTTACTCAAGCCGTTTTTTTCGCTTGTTTCGCATCCTCAACCGAGTCGTCTACAGCTTTCACTAACAGTAGACCAACGATAAACACGATACCGCCACACAGTACGAACATCATTCTTCCCCAAAATGGGTTTGGTAGAGCAAACATCGCCATCACAGCTACACCAGACACTGCGATCAATGAACCCAGCATGTGACGTTGTTTGTTATCCAGTTTCTTCTGCGCGGTTGATTCAGAAACCAAAGGCGTCGATAGGTTAGTGAAGAAGGTATCAACATCTTTCTGACGAGACGCTTCCAGTAGTTTATAGAACAAAGTCGAAAGAAGAAAGAAGCCGCCTGTAAACGTTAAGTGAGCAATCAGACCTACCGCTACTTTCAAATCAGACCATTCACGACCTGTTAGCGGCTCTAGGTTGAACCAATTTTGTAGCATTTCAGCGGTAATCACGAAGCCTACGATGTAAGACACAATCGCGCCAACCACTAACGTGCCCCAACCTGCCCAGTCCGGAGTCTTCTTAATGAAGAAGCCACAGAATGCTGGAATCGTCATTGGGAAACCGATTAATGCACCTACGTACATCATGGTGTCGAACAAGCTCAAGCCTTTCAATGAATTGATAAACAGTGCGATAAGGATGATAGCGACACCGAAAACCGAAGACATCAACTTAGATACAACCATCAACTCTTTCTCTGTCGCGTTTGGACGAAGAATCGGTTGGTAGAAGTTGATTACAAAGATACCTGAGTTACGGTTTAAGCCTGAGTCCATAGAAGACATGGTTGCTGCGAACATTGCTGCGATTAGAAGCCCCACCATACCCGCTGGCATGTATTGCTCTACGAAGTAAAGGTAAGCGAAGTCGCCTGCTTTAGAACCTGCGTCTGGGTAATGTGCTGCAAGGTCAACGCCTTGTCCTGCTACAAACCAAGGTGGCATGAACCAAATGATTGGACCAATTGTCATCAGAATACACGCCAACAGCGCCGCTTTCTTCGCGTTCTTAGAGTCTTTTGCCGCTAGGTAACGGTAAGAGTTCAACATATTGTTGGTGATACTGAACTGCTTGAAGAAGATGAAGAATGCCCAGATTCCGAAGATGCTTACATAGTTCAGGTTGTTACCAGAAACAAATGATGCGCCTTCTGCTACAGGGAAATCGTTGATGATTTCAGTCACGCCGCCACCTTGCACGATAGCCACAGCAGCACATGTTACGGTTACTGCCATGATGATAACCATCTGCATGAAATCAGACGCGATAACCGCCCATGAACCGCCCGTTACCGACATCACTAGTACAACAAGACCAGTTAGAACGATAGTGGTTGTCATATCGAAGCCAAAGATACCCGATGCGATAATCGCCAAGCCGTTAAGCCAGATACCCGCAGAAACAATACTGTTCGGCATGCCAGACCAAGTAAACACTTGCTCGTTGAAGCTACCAAAACGCATACGAATCGCGTCAATTGGCGTTACCACGCGTAGTTGACGGAATTTCGGAGCGAAGTACAGGTAGTTCATCAGGTAACCAAATGCGTTCGCTAGGAAGATAACCGCGACAGCCATACCATCGGCATACGCTTTACCCGCTGCGCCAGTGAAGGTCCAAGCACTGAACTGAGTCATAAACGCAGTTGCGCCTACCATCCACCAAAGCATGTTACCGCCCCCGCGGAAATAGTCACTGGTTGTACTGGTGAACGTTCTAAACATCCAACCTATTGCGATAAGGAAAAGGAAATAAATTCCTACGATCAGAGTATTGAGTTCCATGTATAAGTCTTCTTTATGATGAATATCTGAAGAGCATATTATCTATTGAATTTTTAATTTGTAGTATTATAAGTCAAGGTTGTGATGGGGCGTATAAACCTGAATATTTGATTTCGAGGCATGAATTACACGTTAGTAAATAAAGAACAATCCAACGAAAAGTAAACATTTAAAATCAATAACTTAAAAACATTTCAATCAGTAATCTGGACAACAATAACAAGATTTTATCGTCTCGATAAGTGGTTTTTAATTTACTTAGCATTCATTAAATGCATCGCATTAATACATCAACTCTCACACGTTTAATTCAATAAATAGGCAACGAAAAATAATAAGCAACTCGCAAAGCGAACCCGTAATGTTATTAATTGGGGTTATTTAGTGAAACGGGATAAATAGAAATCGTGCCTAAAGATAAGGTTGGGAAATAAGGTGTAGAAATAAACGGCAGAGGAGAACACAAAGCAAATTGATCACCACAACACAGAGCTCACTGTGGTGATCTAGTCATACAAATTTCGGTCGTATACGCTCTGGTCAGAAAAGGTCATTTGAAGGGATATTAGATAGAGCCACGATATTCGGTCGGCGTTCTTCCGGTGCGATTCTTAAACACTCGACAGAAGTAGTTCACATCCTTAAAGCCACAACGCACTGCCACTTCATTGAGCTTGAAGTTGTACTTTTTGAGCATGAACTTAGCGCGATCGACCCGCACGCGGGTAATGTACTCTGCTAGCGTCATGTGGCCTTGCTGACGGAACATTCGCGACAAGTGATTGGATGAAATGCTAAAGCGTGAGGCAATGCTGTCTCGGGTGATTTGGCGGTGGAAGTTCTCTTGAATGTAGATACAAATCCCCTGATACACATCCTGTACTCGGCTATGAGATTTTTCTACGGGCGCTTCCAGCATGATTTTACTGTATTGCAGTAGAGCTTGCAGCAATAACTCATCCATCGGCTGCTTGTTGCTCTCCCTCGCTAGCGAGCTAAGCGCCTCCAAGATATTATCAATCGCAAACCCTGATCGAGTCTGAATACTGTGCTTTTGGATATCGTAAAAGCTCTCCTCGCCTTTGCGCTTACTCACCAAGCTTAAACCAAGCTGACGACGACCAAACAACATACTCAACACTGAGCAGTAAGTATCCCAATTGGGTTTATTCCAGCAGTTCGGTGGGATGAAAATCGCGTCTCCAGCTTTGGCAATAACGTTAGTTATTTTGCGATCATGACTCTCCATTTCATTAATATACTCTCCGTCTAGCACCAGCTCTAAGCGCGGAAAGTTCACCTGATAACTGCACGCTGAAGGTGTATGAAAATCTCCAGCAAACCAGATGTTATGAAACGGTTCTCGCTCATTTAACACCGACGAGATTAAGTCATGAAATATCATTATTCGAACTCTTATAAGCAGCAATAAGGCTACCGGAATAGATATACCTGTAACTGAAACATAGCGCTATTGAGCAAAATCACAATTTGAGATCTAAGTTACAAAAATCCAGTCGTAGAAATAAATCTCCAGTAACGAAACTGACCTAGCACGTTCCTGACTGGATAAACAAATACGCTACAGCCCTTATAAATAAAAGCCTCAAAACATCTTAAACTCTGTCAACACCGCCCTAAAAACGACCACTCAACCGATCAAAATCACACTCCACTTATAACGCAACAATCATCCAGTAAATGCATTTTTTCTTCACTACAGAAGGCAAGCCGTAGATTCCAGAATACCCCTAACAAAATAAAAACAGAGTAGGGGTTCATTATGATCACGACATTGATCAATCAAGATTTGATTAAGCTTTCGCTTAGCACTAATTCAAAAGAAGACGTATTTAAAGAGCTGATAGACGTGCTTTACGCACAAGGTAGAATCTCAGACAAAGCACAGTTTCTTGCCGACATTAAGGCTCGTGAAGAACAAGGTAATACCGGATTTGAAGAAGGCATCGCCTTACCACATGCGAAAAGTAGCGCGGTGATCAAACCTGCAGTAGTGATCGGTGTCCACAAAGAAGGGATCGAGTACGGCGCAGATGACGGTCTGCCATCAAAACTGTTCTTCATGATTGCGTCTCCAGATGGCGGCGATGATCACCACATCGAAGTACTGGCAGAGCTTTCTTCAAAACTGATTGAAGAAGGCTTTATCGAAAGCTTTATGAATGCTCAATCTGAAGAAGAAGCATTAGAACTACTGCTTACCAAACCTGAGCCATCAGAAACTGAAACCAACGTTGAGAAACAAGGCTTCATCATTGGTGTGACAGGCTGTCCTGCTGGCGTTGCACACACTTATTTGGCAGCTGAAGCGCTAGAGAAAGGCGCAGCGGCTCTTGGCTATGACATCAAGGTCGAAACCAACGGCTCGATAGGCGTTAAAAACAGCCCGACTCAAGAAGAGATCGAACGCGCAGATGCGATTGTGGTCGCTTGTGACAAACAGGTCGACATGGCTCGTTTTGCTGGCAAACGCGTTGTCTGCACTAACGTAAAAGCACCAATCAAAGACGCACAAGGCTTGATTCAGCAAGCGCTCAATGCACCTAGCTACCAAGCTGAACAAGCACCGACCAACCAATCTGTTGCAGAGAAAGCCTCGCAAGCACGTTCAGACCTTTATCGTTACTTGATGAATGGCGTATCACACATGATCCCATTCGTGGTGACTGGCGGCCTATTGATTGCCCTTGCTCTGGCGATTGGCGGCGAGCCAAGTGAATCTGGCATGGCGATTCCTGCTGGCAGCATGTGGAACCAAATTCTAGAAGTCGGTGTGGTTGCCTTCACACTGATGATTCCGATTTTGGCTGGTTATATTGCTTACGCGATTGCTGACCGCCCAGCCCTAACCCCTGGCTTAATTGGCGGTTGGATTGCCAACAACGGCTCTTTCTATGGCGCTGACGCAGGCACTGGCTTCATTGGCGCAATCATCGCGGGTTTATTAGTGGGTTACTTCGTTAAATGGATTACTTCGTTTAACTACCACAAATTCGTTCAACCACTTGTGCCTATCATGATCGCTCCGATCACTGGCTCTCTATTCATCGCGGGTCTGTTCATCTTTGTTATCGGTGCACCTATCGCTGGGCTGATGGATGCGCTTACTGCACTACTAACGAGCATGAGCACAGGCAACGTGGTTCTGCTTGGCATCGTCCTTGGTGGCATGGCCGGTTTCGATATGGGCGGCCCATTCAACAAGGTGGCGTTCCTATTCTCGGTCGGCATGATTGCCAGCGGTCAAACTCAATTCATGGGTGCTATGGCGTGCGCAATCCCTGTGGCTCCACTGGGTATGGCTATCGCAACCAGAATCGGCCGTAAGTTCGACTTATTTGAATCTTCTGAAATTGAAGCAGGCAAAGCAGCAGGCGCGATGGGCTTAGTGGGTATCTCTGAAGGTGCCATTCCTTTCGCGGCTCAAGATCCAATGTCAGTTATCCCTGCCAACGTGCTTGGCTCAATGACTGCTGCGGTAATGGCGTTCTCATTTGGCATCACCAACAGCGTTGCTCACGGTGGTCCAGTGGTCGCTCTACTTGGCGCAATGAACTACCCACTGCTAGCACTCGTGTGCATGGCATCTGGTGCGGGCGTAACTGCGGTTACTTGTATCGCGCTTAAAAATCTACGCAAAGCCAAGCTGACAGCAGCAGCGGCTTAAGCCATTTCAATTCCAATGGTTTGAGCCCCTCTACTGTCCTTTTAGGAACGAATAGAGCTCAAGCCATGTTTCCCTTCATGGTGATTTCGATGTCTGATTTTTCTTTAGCGAACGACTCGTTCGTACAACGCTTTTTCTACCCTATGACCAACGTAATTCAAAACTACGCATGGGGTAGCCCTTCTTCGTTTAGCCAACTGTTTGGTATTGATAACCAATCAGGTGAGCCACAAGCGGAGATCTGGATGGGCGCTCACCCTAATGGTTGTTCGATAGTCACTGACAATGGTCATCAAACCACGTTGTCGAACTTGATTTCTAAGAACCTAAACCTGTTTCTGAGCGAGAAAGTCGCGAGCCGTTTTGGTGAACTTCCGTATCTGTTTAAGGTGTTAGCGGCGGAGAAAGCGCTCTCTGTTCAAGTTCACCCGAACAAGCAGCAAGCCGAATCTGGCTATGCTCTAGAAGAGCAGCAAGGCATTCCGATGACAGCGGGCAACCGTAACTACAAGGATCCCAACCACAAGCCAGAACTGGTGTATGCCCTAACCGACTACACCGCGATGAATGGTTTTAGGTCGATCAGCGAGATCCTAGAGCACTTCCATTATCTCGACATTCCAGAGCTTCATTCGATGGTCAACGATCTCGCGGGCGATCAAACGCCTAATGGGTTAGCCAGCTTCTTCGCGAGCTTATTGTCTTTACAAGGAGAACAAAAAGGCATGGCGCTGACCATGTTGTTGATGAAGGCGAAACTTTCAGATGCCCCTGTGTTCCAGTTGATTTCAGAGTTGGAACAACAGTATCCGGGGGATGTCGGCCTGTTTGCTCCGCTGCTATTGAACGTTATCACGCTAAAGCCGGGGCAAGCCATGTATCTGGATGCCGAGACGCCCCACGCTTACATTAAAGGTACGGGCTTAGAAGTGATGGCGAATTCAGACAATGTACTCCGCGCAGGGTTGACGCCTAAGTACATGGATATCAATGAATTAGTCTCTTGTACTCAATTCAATGAAAAGCCTGCAGATAGGCTACTGCTCAGCCCTATTGAGCAAGGTGATGTGATGGAATACCAAATTCCAGTCGAGGATTTTAAGTTCTCTATCGTACAAAATTCGCAGCAACGACAGATCACAACCGAAGGCGCCGAGATCCTATTACCACTCGATGAACCCATGGTGCTAACTCATCAATGTGGTGAAACCTGCGTAATAGAGAAAGGCCAATCGGTGTTCATTCCAGCTTACGCAGAGAGCTACAAACTGGATTGCGTTGGACGCGTGGCGCGTGCTTACAGCTAGCTCTATCAAGTAAATCTAGCTCTCCCGAGTAGATACAAACACTGATAATGCCCTGCTTTGCGGGGCATTTTTCTTCCTACAGAAAGTTATTTCAACACCGAAGTACACCATTAAATATGACTCATCTCACACTGGATGAATGATGCAAATCACACTTAATTTTGCTTGGTACAAATGTACAATGAAGGGCTTTTATTTGCTATTTCGCGAATCGGGTTAATCCATTAATTTTAATTCAAGAACTTCAATAGTGAATGAGTTAATAAATGATCACACAGCTAACTAACGTCAACTTAATTAATAACAACCTTCAAGCGAATAATAAAAAAGAACTGTTTGAAGAATTGGCAAGCATGTTATTTGAGAACAACCGAATCAGTAATAAAGAAGCCTTCTTGGCAGACATCGAAATTCGTGAATCTCAAAGCATTACCTCGATGGACGGCATCGCTTACCCACACTCAAAAAGCAAGGCGGTCACTGAGCCGGCAATCGCTGTCGGTGTAAAGTGCGAAGGCATCGAATATGGCGATGAAGACGGCATTAATCCAACCGTATTTTTTATGATTGCTTCACCAGACAACGGTGCTGACCATCATATTTATGTATTACAAGAACTATTTGGAAAATTCAGCGATGAATTTATTCAATATATCCATAACGCAAAAGACGAACAACAGATCCTTAATATTTTAATTAATTCATAAGGCATAGAAAATTATGAGCACCCTAACAACTCAAGCTACGAATACTAATAATAAAAACAGTAGTAGCGACTTTAAAAAACTCCTTAGTACCATGAAAGGCCACCTGCTTTTCGGAACCTCACACATGCTGCCTTTCATCGTAGCCGGTGGTGTTCTGTTGGCGTTAGCGGTAATGGCATCAGGCAAAGGTGCCGTACCAGCAGACGGCTTGCTGGCAGACATCTCTAATATCGGTATCAAAGGCCTTGTTCTTTTCCCAATCATTCTTGGCGGCTTTATTGGTTACTCCATTGCAGATAAACCAGCACTAGCACCTGCAATGATCTCTTCTGGCATCATGGCTGACATGGGCGGCGGTTTCCTTGGCTGTATCGTGGCAGGCTTTATCGCCGGTGGCGTGGTGTTCCAACTTAAGAAGATCCCACTTTCTGCAAACATGACGGCACTAGGTGCGTACTTCATCTACCCGCTTCTAGGTACGTTAATCTCTGCAGGTATCGTACTGTGGGGCATCGGTGAGCCAATTAAACTGTTCATGTCTTCAATGAACGAGTTCCTAGCTTCAATGGCTGGTGCATCTAAGATGGTTCTGGGCACAATCCTTGGCGGTATGACGGCGTTTGATATGGGCGGCCCTATCAACAAAGTCGCGACCCTATTTGCCCAAACTCAAGTAGACACACAACCTTGGCTAATGGGCGGCGTTGGCATCGCGATTTGTACTCCACCTCTAGGTATGGCTCTGGCGACTTTCCTATTCAAAAACAAGTTCTCTAAACAAGAGCAAGAAGCAGGTAAAGCGGCAGCAATCATGGGCTCTATCGGTATCTCTGAAGGTGCTATCCCATTCGCAGCGAATGACCCAATGCGCGTTCTTCCTTCAATCGTTGCCGGTGGTATCGTGGGCTGTGTATTCGGCTTCATGACAGACGTTCTACTGCACGCACCGTGGGGCGGCCTAATCACTGCGCCAGTATCAAGCAACATTCCAATGTACGTCGTCGGTATTGCGCTTGGCTCGCTAACCACAGCCGTTATCGTAGGCTTCTGGAAACCGGTAGCGGTAGAAACAGAAGAAGACATGGTTGAAGCGCCAGTACAAGCTCAAGCCGCTCCTGCAGCAGGCGAAGGCGAGTACGACATCGTAGCTGTAACATGTTGCCCTTCTGGTGTTGCACACACCTTCATGGCGGCGAAAGCACTAGAAAAAGCAGGTGCGGCAGCGGGTCTGAAAATCAAAGTAGAAACTCAAGGTCAAAACGGTATTCAGAACCGCATCACCGACCTAGATGTGGCGAACGCGAAGCTGGTTATCTTGGCTCACGATATTCAAGTGAAAGACGCTCACCGCTTTGCTAACGCGAACGTGATTGAGTGTTCAACCAAGGAAGCAATGAAGAAAGCCGCGACTATGGTGGCTATCTAAAACCTAAGATTATTTAAAACCAAAGGTTATCTAAATAATCAATAAATTAGTGAATGTTCACTATTGATAAAGTAACTACCCCTAGTAACTAAAATCCCCATTCGTCTAGTCAACGAATGGGGATTTCTTTTTACAAAACAACTCGTAGGATCAACAGAATCAGCTCTTAGGATCGAGCGTCTCTTCGGTTTCTAAATCGAACAGGTGACATTGGCTGGTGTTGAAATGCAGCACCGTTTCTTCACCACTGTTTGCCGTGCGATCCGCATCAAAAGGCACGCGAGCCACCAGCTTATCTGCACCGAGTTTAAAGTAGAGATACAGCTCATTACCCATCGACTCAACCACATCAAGCCTGTGCGTTTGAGTATTCACTTCCGCCAGCGGCGCATCGTGATTAGCCAGTTGAATGTGCTCTGGACGAACACCAAACCATACCCACTCACCCATCTTTTCACGAGCGATAATCTGCTTGTCTTGTGGCAGTGTCCAACGAGTCCCACTTTCAGAGACCACGTTCATCACGCCATCAATCTCATCCAATCTCACCTTGAGAAGATTCATCGCTGGCGAACCAATAAAGCCTGCGACAAACTTGTTTGCTGGGTACTGATAAAGGTTCATTGGCGTATCGACTTGCATAATCTCACCTTGATTCAACACACAGATGCGATCGCCAAGGGTCATGGCTTCCACCTGATCGTGTGTCACATAGATCATGGTGGCGTTCTGCCCTTCTTGCTTCAGGTTATTGTGCAGCTGTGCAATGCTGACACGAGTCGAAACACGCAGCTTTGCATCCAAGTTAGACAAGGGCTCGTCAAACAAAAACACATCTGGCTTACGCACCATCGCACGGCCAAGCGCCACACGCTGCCTTTGACCACCCGACATTTCACCCGGCTTATTATTTAGCAGATGTTCAATATCCAGAGTCTTGGCTGCATCTTCAATTCGCTCATTGATTTCATGCTTTGGCAGCTTCTGTTGCTTCAGGCCAAAAGCCATGTTTTCGTACACCGACATGTGCGGATAAAGCGCGTAGTTCTGAAACACCATCGAGATACCACGATCTTTAGGTGGCAATTCGTTTACACGCTTATCGCCAATGTAGACATCACCTTCTGAGATATCTTCAAGGCCTGCGATCATGCGAAGTGTCGTGGATTTTGCGCAGCCAGACGGCCCAACAAACACCATGAACTCACCTTCGCGAATATTCAGATCGACACCGTGCACAGCCTTAAAACCATTTGGGTAGGTTTTTTCTACCCCTCTCAGTGTGACTTCAGCCATAACCTGTCCTTAAATCAATTCGTTAAATACTATCTTTGCAATCTGTCGTGGACGTTTTAGCCACGTTCTTGCAGTTGATTGAGCTCAAAATGGGCAACCGATGCGATAACCAGATCCGCTACTGGTTCTAATTCGCTGTGTTGAGCCGTACCCGTCAGCACACCAACATTGCTTGCGCCTGCATTGCGGCCAAATTCCATATCTGAAACCGTGTCACCAAACATGATCACTTCATGTGGCTCAATACCGCATTGCTCACAGAAGGCATTGAGTAGTGCCGGCGCTGGTTTAGGTTCGATATCGCCATCAGAATAACCAACATAATCGAACATCTCGCTCAAACCCGATTGCTCCAGTGTGTAGATGGTCGAGTCTTTGGTGTCTGCGGTCGCGATACCTAAAATCATGCCTTGCTGCTTAAACAGGTCAAGCTTTTCAGCCACACCCGGCAGGGCTTCAATCCAGCTTGGGTTCTCTTCCACTTCATCATTGAAAGCGGCTTTGGTCACCTTAGTGAATTCAGTGAGCGAGACATTCGGTTGCAGCATGTTGAACCACGCTGTTGCGGTATCTTCCACTGGATTTGAGGCTAATAGTCCATAGTTATCAACCACATCACCTTCAACACCGATGGCCAAGAGTAACTCAACAGGTGTGACAGTTTGATTACCTTGGTGTTGGTCACTGTAAGATTTCACACGCTCACAAGCACCACGAGAAACGTTAAGCCACATCTTGTGGAACTCTAACAATGTGCCGTCTTTATCAAATAACATCGCCTTAAACTTCATCACGGCTCATTCGCTCCATTAGTTCTCCCCAAGTACGCACTAGGGGTTGGTTAAATTCTGGTTGTTTGCCGTCGAATACGGCGTTGATGCAGCCTTCAAACTCACGTTCGTCAGATACGGGTTGAGGGCTGTTGATTAATGCAGAAGAAAGTTCTCCACGACGGATATCCACTCGACACCAACGGTAGCCTTCATCAATATGGATACTTTGTAGCTCATCACTCAAAACGATTCGGTCAATAATCTCGCCATCGACCACGCACTCAGCGTAGTAAGGGTTTTCTGAATCAGTAACTGCAATACGGTAACTAAGTGCCTGTCCTTGAGAGTCATTACCCGGTAGCAAGTCGCCTAAGTTGATGTCAAACTTCAGGCCACAGCGGCGCTCTAGGTAAACTTGCCCATTACGCAAACCAGACAAGATGCCTTCGCCGCTCAAACCATGGCTGTAAACGAAAGTTGATGGGTCACCGTAGATAGAAGGTTCATCCGATTTTGGATTGCGTTCATGGGGTTCAAGGTGTGAATCACTGCCGCCAATCGCCGTAATGCGTTGGCCACAATTCCACATGTCATTGAGAACCAATAACGCCTCTTCGGTCGCTTTTGGCGAGGTCGACCACGTTGGGTCGCAGGACACTTCAAACGTAGACACTTGGCTGAGATCCACTTGATCGTAATGCCAATGCCACGGCTTCATCATCGGGTGATTAATGCCAAGGGAACTGTGTCCACTTTTAGCTAAACTCAATCCCGCTTCCATGGTCGCTTGGCTGCTGTGTTCAACGTCTCTCAGGTCTAAAGACTTAACTGGGCCATGTACATTAAAGTGTCCGAGATCGGTTGTGACTTCTAACGCGGGTAAGAACAAACACTGTGTTGAAACGGGCAGCTTAGGCTGGCAAATGTTGTGCTCAGTGAAGAAGAAAAAATCGAGCCCTTGAGATTCAACAATATCTTTAGCCGCAGCCAAGGTATTGTGACCATCAGAAAGCTGAGTGTGAGCGTGTAAGTCGCCACGATACCAGCGAGAATCAGAACTCAGCATGTGGCTGTAATCGAACTCGATATCATGTTCACTTGTCACCGTTGGGTTCAGTTCTAGCTCAATATCGTTATTCACTAACTCATCAGAGCAAAGAACATCCACTTGATACTGCATCGCGCGCTCAGTGCGAAACTCACCTTCAAGGTTATAAAGTTCTAAGAACCACTCGCCCGGCGGGGTCACACCATCAATCGCGCCTAAGCCAGAGTTTTCCGGTTGGATAGTGAGTGACTTGTGCGCCTTTTCAAACAACACCTTGCCACGAAATGCTTGGTTGGCATCGTATGCCGCAGCGTATAAGAATCCTTTTTTCACCGTCGTACCAGTAATGGTTACGCAGTGAGAACCTGCTGGTACATCAAAGGGGATACGTACTCTGCCAAACGGCAGTTCACCTTGAAATTGGGTCATTGTCTTCACCAAATTCGTCCTAATTGAAGGACTGGGTCAAAAAGAGGCCCACCCGAGTAGATGGGCCTTTATGCATGCAAAGATAGTGTTAATCCACTTTGCAGATTAAGAACGATTCGCTCGGTCTAGTGCACGTTGCGCTTTCTTAGCCGCTTGTTTTAGCGCTTTGTCAGCAGGCACGTTTTGGATTTGAATCTGGTCTGCAGCCACCTTCAGCGCATCCATAATCTTACCGTTGGTAGGGTCAAGGAAATCTTTGGTCGCCGTGTTTGCTTGCTTCAACGGAATCAGAGCTTGTGGGTTGTCTTTGGTGAACGCTTGGTATTCTGGAACTTCAGAAACACTGTTGCGCACAGGGATGTAGCCCGTAAACATCGACCATGCTGCCGTGTTTTTCGCGTTGGTGTAGAACTCAACAAACTCAAATGCACCTTTCGCTGCTGCGTCATCTGTGCCTTTTGGCATTACGTAAACCAGCGCACCCGCTTGTGGCGCAGAAGGGTTTGAACCCCAACCCGGCTGTGTAGTTGCTGAAAGCTTAGTGAAGTCCAAGTCACCTTGGTCACCTGATGAACCGGTATAGCCCAATGCGTTGTCTTTCATCACGTCATCAATGGTTTTGTACCAGTATTCCCAGCCTTGACCGCCGTAGTGAATACGCATGATTTGATCGTCGTGGATCCACTTACGGAAACTGTCCCACACCTCAACCCATTCAGCTGAATCGATTAGCACTGTTTTGCCATCATCACTGATGATCTTCGCACCGTTAGAGAAAGCCGCGTCAATCATGTTGTCTTGGCCCCACATCGGCTCCCAGCCGTAAAAGGTCACGTTGCCTTTGTCATCACGTTGAGTAACTTTCTCCGCGACTTTAGCCACGCCTTGCCATGTGTTTAGGTCTTGCTCGGTAAAGCCGTTATCTGCCAATACCTGCTTGTTGTAGTAAAACACTTGAGTCGTACCGTAAGCAGGTAAGCCGATGATGGTGCCGTCGTCTGCCGTCACTTGGTCTTTAAACGCGCCAATGAAATCAGAGAAGTTGAACTCTTCATCCATGAACGGCGTTAGGTCACGGCTCAGACCACGCCCGTGCATCGCTTCCGCACGACCTGAATCTAATAGCACAAGTTCAGGTGCCGTTTTCGACGCTAAACCAGCTTGCAGCTTCTGGTAGGTTTCCGTGTAGTTACCTTGCAATGCAGGCTTCACCACATACTCATCTTGGCTCGCGTTGAACTCTTCGATGAGCTTAGTCATCATTTGCTGTGGCTTAGTACCACCGGAATACCAAAAGTTAACTTCGGTTGCCGCAAGAACACTGCTAGAGAACATCGACGCGCTTGCTGCGCCAGCACACACTAGTGCGAGAGTTTTTAGTTTCATTTCCGTTTACTCTTTTACGCCGTTATCGGCGATACCTGAAAGAATCGTCTTTTGACAAATGACGAATAGAATTAACAAAGGCAATACTGCAATGGTGCTCGCCGCCATAATTTGCGACCAGTTCAACCCATAGTTACCTTCGGCAATAAAGTAGTGACGAATACCAGTAGCGATCAGATTTAAATCCTGAGTCGTAATCACCAGGCTTGGCCACATGTAGCTGTTGTAATTGGTAATAAAAGTGATGAGGAACAGTGTTGCGACTGCTGCTCGGCATTGCGGTAAGATGATTGCCCATAAGATCTTGAGCTCACCTGCACCATCAATTCGTGCCGCTTCAATCAGCGACGGATGCACCTTGATAAACACTTGGCGTAGATAAAACACACCGAAAACCGACGCCGCGTTCGACGCAACTAAGCCCATGTGTGAATCCAACAAACCCAGTTTTGCCAAAGTGATGTAAGACGGAATGTAAGTCACTGCACCCGGCAGCATGTAACAGCCCATCACGATGAAATAGAGCACGGTCTTCGAGCGAAACTTCAGCTGAGTCAGCGCGTATGCAAACATCGCGGAATTCACAATCACCAACAGAGTCGTGAACAAAGCCACGCTAAAGCTGTTGAAGATGTACAAGCCAAACGGCGCGCTGTGGAAGGTTTCGACAAAGGTCTCCCAGCGAAACTGCTCTGGAATCAAGTCCAGTGGGTTAGCAAAGATCTCATCATTGGTTTTCAGAGAACCAGACAACATCCATAAGAACGGGAACACCATAATGGTTCCGCAGGTTGCCAAGAACAGGTGCTTAGCCAGTGCGATAAACGAACGGCGATCCACTGAGCTTCTCTTTGACGCAATCTCTGATTTGGCCGCTTTCGTTTGGGTTGTGACTTTAGATTCAGCCGCTCTTTGATTTAAGACTTGATTGGCATCCAATACTTGCGTGGTCATAATTCTGTCCTTTCAAAAATCGACTAGTAGTACACCCAGCGCTTGCCGATGTAAGTATTAATAAGTGCCAACAATCCAGTAATCAGGAATATCACTAACGATGTTGCGGCCGCAGGTCCCATTTCGTAACGCTCAAACGCTTGTTGGTAGAACAAGTACAACAAGGTACGAGTCTCACCGCCCGGCCCGCCTTGCGTTAGGATCTGGAACTGATCGAACGCCTGCATTGCCGTGATAATGTTGACCACTACTAAGAAGAATGTGGTTGGTGAAATCAGCGGCAACGTTATCTTCAAAAATCGCGTTAAGCTGCTGCAACCATCGATCAAAGAGGCCTCATACAGGGACTCTGGAATCTTGTTGAGCGCACTGATGTAAAACAGCATCGTCCAACCAATCGCCTGCCAAACCGTCACGATAATCACCGCAATCAAGGCTGTGTTTCCGTTCTCTAACCATGGAATTGCGCTAAACCCTGCCGACTCTAATAAGTGGTTGGCCAAGCCTGACTTCGTCTCGAACACCCAAGACCACACAATCGACACCGCGACCGTTGGCGTGATCCAAGGAGAGAAGATCACCGCACGATAGAACTGGCTGCCCTTGAAGTTTTTGTGCAACAACATCGCAAACACAAGCCCAAGAATGATGGTTGGAATCACCACTCCGACAGAGAACCAAAACGTGTTGAGTACTGCTTGAATGAACTCATAGTCCTCAACCATGTACTCGTAATTTTCTAAACCGATGAACGAATAATCTGGCGAGATGTAATCCCAATCGGTGAAGCTGATATAAATTGAGTAACCAAATGGTACGAGCCAAAAAGTAAACAGTGGCACCAACAACGGTGCGGTAAATAACAGTACCTTTAAGCGGTTTTTCATTGGTTGTGAGAAAGCACTCATGGTGACCTCGTCCTTATTTGTATGCGGTTAAATTAAGGGGTTTGTGTGACAGGTTAGTAAGAGCGCCCTTCATTTTTTTTATGGCTACCCATTAGAAAATCTTTCTTCCAGTTCACCGTCTTCCATCTGGTGATAAAGCCAATCACAAAAGAAATTCACCTTGGCACTGCGTCGGTGTTTAGTAATCAAATAGTGGGCAGATTCAGCAGGCATTGAGGATTCGTTTGCCAACACAAGGTCTTCTTTCTTGAGCAATTCAGACACCGCGAGCGAACGCACCAGCAACATTCCAATACCGTGCTTAACCGCTTCTAAGGCATGTAAAGAGTTACTCACTTCGAGCAGAACCTTAGGTAATGTCATCTCGAATTGGTTATGGCCGAGCCATTGCAACCAATTCTCTCGGTAGCCTTTCACCTGAACCGTCGGCAGAGCAACAAAGTCATGCTTGCTGAGTAATTCTTGATGCTCGGATTTGAATTGAGGGCTGCAAACTAACTGCCAATGTTCTTGAAACAGTCGCTCGCTATGGGTGTCTTCGCTTTCGACCTTGCCGTTGGTCAGCTCGATATCGACATTCTGACAAGGGTTGGTTGATGGCCAGTCCACCAGCTGAATATCGAGCCTGATAAAAGGGTATTTCTTATAGAAGGCTGGCAGTCGAGGTAACAGCCAGTTATGACAAAAGGTGTGATTAACGCGCAGGCTCAACACGTCGGTTTCTTTTTCCCCGAAGAGGATTTGAGTCTGTAATTTCAGGTGTGCTAATGAACCCGCAACAATCGGTTGATAGTGCTGGGCAGCTGACGTCAGCTTTACGCCTTTGGAGCTTCGCTCAAACAATGTGGTATCGAGAAAGGTTTCTAAACTTTTAAGCTGCTGACTCACCGCAGCTTGGGTAACACAAAGCTCGCGCGCAGCAGCGCCAATAGAACCGAGGCGGGCAACAGCTTCGAACGCAACAAGGGCACGTAGAGGGGGTAACATGGCTTCACCTGATTGAAATAAAAGTGAAAAATACTTCAATCAGGTTTCAGTTTTTTGCGCTTACCGTTACAGATTAATGACGAAGGGACGTTGATCAGATATTTATGATCAACGTCCCTTTTCTTTATTTCATGTTCTTAGCGGTGTGTCGCCGCGTGAATCAAACGCAATTACTCTTTGATGTAGAGATCCTTAGAATAGATACGCCCTTCTACATTGTTCTTCGCAAAACCACCAACACTTGGTCGTACTAGACGAGCCTGCATGTAGTAGTAAATTGGTGCGATCGGCATATCTTCTGCCAACAACTGTTCTGCTTGATCATAGAAACCTTGGCGATCTTGTTCACTGGTTGCAGCTAAGGCGCTGTCCATTGCTGCGTCGTACTTGTCGTTATTGTAACGAGCAAAGTTACCCGAAGAACCAGAGCGCAATAGGCTCAAGAAGGTTGATGCTTCGTTATAGTCACCACACCAAGAGGCGCGCATTACATCGAAATCACCTTGGCGACGTGACACCAAGTAAGACTTCCACTCTTGGTTTTCAAGCTCAACTTGTGCACCTAAGTTGCCTTTCAGCATTGATGCAATCGCCACTGCTATGGACTTGTTCGATTCACTGGTGTTGTAAAGCAGTTTGAAGTCCAACGGATTAGACGCATCGTAGCCCGCTTCTTTCAGTAGCTCTTTTGCTTTTTGATCACGCTCCTTCTGAGTCCAAGTACTGTATTCAGGTTGTGTCGCATCAAAACCAGCCGTGTACTCATGAGCAAAGGTATAAGCCGGTAAGTTGCCCACCTGAGTCACACCATTGGTGATAACGTCACGCATCATAGAATAAGAGACAGCTTTACGTACTCGCGCATCATCAAAAGGTGGTCGCGTAGTATTGAATGCGTAGTAGTAAGTACACAACAGAGGCACTGTGGTAAACGCATCTTGATATTTGCTTTTAAGCTGCTGCGCCATGTGTGTAGGCACGTCCGAAGTAATATCGACCTCGCCCACCGCATAACGGTTAATCGAGGCATTCTGATTCTCAAACGGAATATAAGTTACTTCGGTTAAGTGGGTATCTGAACTGTCCCAGTACGTCGGGTTCTTCTTAAGCTCAATGCGCTCGTTCACCACCCACTCATCTAGTACGAATGCACCATTACCAACAAATTGCTTAGGATCGCTCCACGGCTTGTCACTACTTTCTAGGGTTGCTTTGTGCACTGGCATCATGGATGTGTGGCCTGTCATCGCCACAAAGTAAGGCACTTTACTATCGAGTTCGAATTTCACCGTGTGTTTATCGACTGCAGAGATACCTAACTCTTCAACGGGCTTTTTGCCTTCGGCTACGTCAGCAATGTTGTTGATTTGAGTAAGCTTGAGATACCAAACATTCGGCGATGCCGTTTTAGGATCGACCGCGCGTCTTATCGCATACACGAAATCATCGGCCGTCACTGGATCGCCATTCGACCATTTCGCGTCTTTACGTAGGTGGAATACAAACGTCTGGTTGTCTTCGGTTTCCCAAGACTGTGCAACACCTGGGGTGATATTGCCATCGCGATCTTGAATCACTAAACCTTCAAATAGGTCACGTAGAATGTGCATTTCTGGCAGGCCTTCTGCTTTCGCAGGGTCAAGCGTCGCCGCTTCTGCATCGTTAGCACGAACTAAATGTTGTTCTTTCGCCAGAGAAGTTCCCGCAGGCAATGTGTCAGCAACGGCAGTTACTGAGATAAAAGGGGTCAATAGAGATGAAATGAGTAAAGCCGTTGAATGTTTCTTAAAATCCATATGTTTTTGCTCTCCTAGCCTATCTTTGAAGCAAGTAATAAAATTAACAATGCGACTGTTGACGAGTTTTGACGCTATGGTTTATTTAATAGAGGTCATCTAAATAGTAGTGACTATTTGATAGTACTTGATCAATCAGGAGATTAAGGTGAGTTTAATTCCAAGAACGGAAAGAGCTGCATTTTCAATAAAGCCGCTGTCATATGGAAATTCGGTATTGGGCGCACCCTTGCTCTATTTCCCCGCGCAAGTAGAAAGCGAGTCTCGCGGGCTGATTTTAGCAGGCACACACGGTGATGAAACGGCTTCTATCGCAGGTTTATCTTGCGCGCTAAGATGTTTGCCTGCCGCCAACTTACGACACGATGTAATCCTGTCGATGAACCCGGACGGCAATCAATTGGGTACTCGTGCCAACGCTAACCAAGTCGATCTAAACCGCGCCTTTCCGACTCAGAACTGGACAGAAAACGGGACCGTCTATCGCTGGAGTTCTCACACACCAGTCAGAGATGTAAAAGTAAAAACGGGACAAGCCGATCTGCTTGAACCGGAAGTGCAGTCGCTCATTAACCTCATTGAGCAACGCCAACCCAAGTTCGTCATCTCTTTCCACGAACCACTCGCTATGGTCGACGACCCAACCCAATCGGAACTCGCCACTTGGCTAGGCAAGCAGTTCAACCTACCACTCGTGGAAGACGTGGATTACGAAACCCCAGGCTCATTCGGTACATGGTGCCAAGAAAGAAACTTACCGTGTATTACCGTAGAACTGCCGCCCGTTTCTGCGGATTTAACTATCGAGCAATATTTGGATGCGTTTGTGGCTGTGTTGGGGTGTGAGGGAAGTTAGCGCAACTCATTTTTGGACAAAAGCTTGCCAGTGTTTTTTCTAAATTAGAAAACCATCAATAACTACAGGTATGGCAAATTTACTTGTGAAGTGCTAGTGCGGTGAGTAGCATCGCGCTAGCAAAAGTATTGGGTTAGGTGCGCACTAAGTGCCGTTATGGTAAATCACCATCAGAAAGATGTCCCATATTAGTACAAGGTGCTACACGCAAAACCTTCGTTAAACATCTGTTTTTATTTGTATATTTTGCTCTTTCAATTTTTGAACGAATGGAGCAAATTTTGTGTTAACTACTGCGCCCGAGTTAGCTGAACCAAACGAAGATACCGAATAAGTATCTATTTGGATGACTTTCATTTTTACATCTTTGCCTTGAGAGCAGGGCGGGATCGCACTTTGTTAACAAATATGATCTAATAGCGTCAAACCCTTAGCTAGACAGCCATTTTGAACTTAATTGAGCACCTATCCGTCATCGAAGATACTCGTTCTGACATTAACCAAAAACATGACCTTATTGACGTTATGTTCCTCGTTATTAGTGCTATTGCATCTGGGTGCGAAGGATGGCAAGACATTGAATTTTATGGGGAAGAGAAGTTAAGCTGGTTAAGAAAGTACAGGCCATTCAAACATGGAATCCCCCGACGACACACAATAGCACGCATATTACGCTCAGTTGTTGCGGAGTCATTGCTTGAAGCGTTGGCCTTGTGGATAAACGAACAAAGAGCCAACCAAAATAAACCCATAATCGCATTCGACGGAAAAGTCCTGCGTGGCTCTTATCGAAATGACAGGAAAACAGCGTTGCAGTTGGTCACGGCATATGACACTGAGCGTGGCCTTGTTCTGAGCCAAAAACCGACGGAAAACAAGAATGGCGAGATCAGTGTTGTGCGCCAAATGCTTGATGTTATAAATGTAAAAGGCAGTGTGGTCACGATTGATGCGCTGCATTGCCAGCGCGAAACCCTAGAGAAGATAAAAGAAAAGAAAGCGCATGTTGTTGAACAGTTTCAGGCTATCTTCGATGCTAGGAAAGAGAAAATAGTCACTGAAATCAAAGAGACACATCATGGTCGTAACGAAGAGCGATACGTTTTTCAACTTAAGGCTAAGTTGCCCGAAGAACTAGCAAAGAAATGGCCGACGGTAAGAAGCATTATAGCAGTGGAACGCCACCGAGTGATAAACGGGAAAGGCACCGTAGATACGTCATACTACATAAGTTCCATGTCGCCGAATCACAAATTACTTGGTCATTATATTCGTCAACACTGGCGAATTGAAAACAGCCAACACTACGTATTAGATGTTGTTTTTAAAGAGGATAGCTCTCGAATCACTTTGGATGGTGCCGTTGAGAACATAGCGTTGTTCAGACGCTTTGTAATGAACATGCTTAAGCAATGTGATTGCGGTGCGCCAAGTCAAAAGGTGAAGTTGAAAAAAGCGGGATGGAACGACGATTATCGGGCTAGAGTCTTCTTTGGGTTATAAATCCATCAAAGTATGCTCCCGCCCTGGCCTTGAGAGACCTTCACAAAATCGGAGAGTGGCATTACAAGTCTACGAGTTGACCAATCACCATACTTAGTTAATTTGCTGGCCTCTTTTACATTTTCGATGATTTGACCATCAACATTAAATGCAACTCCCATGACATTTGTAATGCCACTCACACCGACTTCAAGAAAGACCACATTGGGAAATTTTTGATTCCATTGAAAACCTAAAGTGTGCCATCCTTCAGATAAGCTAGAGGAGGCGCTAACAGGGGGCTGCTCAATACGAAGTGAACCATCAAATTGATCCTGATGGATAGACACAGAAGGTGTCATTTTGTCATTGAAACCTGCACATCCAGAAATCAAAGAAAATACAATTGCGAAAAAAGCTATCTTACTACTCATCTCTCATCTTTATTATAAATCATTGATATTATTATTAAATATAGCTCAATATCGATTCTAGTTTTTTCTTTGCTAATCCCTCAGCTAAATCTTTACTGACTTTAGCGATAGTAGAAAAACTAGCTTCTTTGAAATCACTTTTGATTGAATTCCAAACACTTTCGTCACGAAGGTTGTCGATGAACTCGTGACCATCCCAAGTTAGCTTATAAATACGAACGAATGGTGGTTCAATTCCTCCTAACTCTTTACTTATCGAACCCTCGACTAGCCCTTTCTCAACAAGTAGAGCCTCATGATATCGAACCACACCACCATCATACTTATCGAGTTTATAGTCATTCGGACTTTCTTCTATCGCGAGTAATAAGCTGCGAATTAATTCCATATCTCGCTTCAAAGTAACTCTCCAGTAATCAAATAAGCGCATATTGTAATGCATTGACACATCAACATAAAGTCGGTGTTCATTATTCCTATTATGTTCAATCGGCGTGACTCCGTAACGAAGAACGGCTCCCAATTGGGAGCCGTTCTTGTGTCTAAATCTGGGTTCGCACACCAGTACAATGTTCAATACTATTCTACTGACATATTCATGTTTTGTTTGTTTTTGGTTTCTGCAAAATTCACAACGACACCATTTTCTAACAAGATATCAATCGTGTGCGTTGTGATATCGGATGTTGTTTTCATTGTAAAAGCTTGGGATGAAGCACTACCTCCAGTATAAGAATACACCCACTTTTCACCAGTTTCGCTGATTACTGTTTTTATAGACGGTTCACCAAAAATTCTGATTAGATCATTCTTAGTTGTCACCTTTTTCTCTATTTGAGAAACCTGTTCTTCAGTAAACTTTGTTCCATAATCTGCATATTTCGGAGCATTCCGCTCAGTCATTTCGGGATTATCCGATCACCCATTTCGGTTTAAACCGATCACTGATTCCGCGATTATCCGATCACTTAGAGTAAAAATAAGAAGAGAGAAAAAAGGTAGGATCTGGTGATCGGAATAAACCGAAACAGGCGATCGCAATCACCGAAATACGCAGCTATCTGGGTGTGGTTTGTGTGGTGTAATGCGCTCTACGTCGATTTTAGAGCCTCTAGCATTGATTTTTAATAGCTAAGTAGCGCATTTAACATAAGGGGCATTTCACGCACTTATTCCCACTGCTTTGTTGATGCCTGATCGAGCATTTTGAGATGACCTATTGCCATTGCTGAGGATGAGAAATATTTTACCGCTCTTTCTCTCATTTTTTTCTTATTTAGCTGATGGGTAAGTGACATCGCTTTGATAAATTCGTCTTCATTCTCACACAGAAACCCTGTTTCACCATGTACTATCAATTCACTCA
Organism: Vibrio sp. 10N.247.311.49; assembly: GCF_041467655.1. Lineage (NCBI taxonomy): Bacteria > Pseudomonadati > Pseudomonadota > Gammaproteobacteria > Vibrionales > Vibrionaceae > Vibrio > Vibrio sp. 10N.247.311.49. Next base: position 1,528 of record NZ_JBFSVA010000020.1, on the reverse strand, counting down.
TTGCCCCCCTGTTGTATGCTATTACAGGTGTTCCTGATAGCATTGCTTCAATAATTGTTAGCCCAAAAGGTTCTTCCCAAGATATTGGAACAAGTAATGCTTTTGCGTTTCTTAACAAGTCTTTTTTAAAATCACCATTCACAAATCCAACTGGTGTAATTAATGGATGCCATTTAAACCATGTTTCTGGTGAGCCTAGTCGGTGTCCGCCAGCCACAATCAAATTTGATTTTGTTTTCTTTGCTACTTTTATTGCTGTCTGTATTCCTTTTTTACTTCTTTTTACTTTGGCTAAAAAAAGAAAATATCCTTTTTTTTGTTCGTTATATTCAAATTCTGATTCTGGGATTCCATTATAGATGTAATTAAAATTAATTTTATTTTTATTATATTTAGACTGAGATGCGTGGCTTTTTGATACAAACACAGTATTACACTGAATTCCATCTCCTGCGTGGCAGATAGATATAAAGTTTTTATATCTATCTCGTAACTTAAATATTATTTCCGTGGATAATCCTCCATGATATTCTATGTCTGTAATATCTTTTGGGATTAATGTTGAAAGTTTTTGTAAATTACATTTCGCTTCATCTGTCAATGTAATGTGAGTATATTGTTTTGTTGAGTAACCTTCTGGAGACAATACATATATTTTAAATCCCATATTGGATTGTTCTTTTGCTAACCAATCAACCAATCGGTTTGCACCACCACTATTTTTATTTGGTGGTAATGGCTGGGAGTGTATGTGAAGAATACATCTAGTCATGCTTTTTATCCTCTAACGAAAATAGAAGTCTATCACGTTCATTTTTTAAATAAGAATCCAACATTAATAGGATCTTTTGTTTGTACTCGTCATTTTTTGACATCCTATCTAATACCATCGTCCCTAAAAGAATCTTTCGTCTTGTGTCATTCTTTCTGTTTTGAGCTTTAACTCGTTGTGCCTCTTTTTGTATCTGCTCTTTCAGTTGCTCTTGTTTTCGCTTTAGCTTTTCTAGTTTTGTTGTCATGGTCAAATCCTGTTGTTGATACTTGGGTATTTTACCATCACAATGCTGTGAAAACACATTTCTGATTATGAGGAAATGCGCACTTATACATCGTACCGATGTGTGCGAAATCACTTCGTGATTATCCGATCACCCATTTCGGTTTAAACCGATCACTGATTCCGCGATTCTCCGATCACTTAGAGTAAAAATAAGAAGAGAGAAAAAAGGTAGGATCCGGTGATCGGAATAAACCGAAACAGGCGATCGCAATCACCGAAATACGCACATAATCAACATTGGATGTATACACACAAGCTGACAACATCGAGGTTGCTAAGAGTAAAAATATCACTCTGAATTTTGCCATTTTTTTCATATCAGACCTAAAAACGCTAAAAAATTAAGGCATAGATAATAACAAAGTTAGTGCATAAACTAGGTGTTCATTATTCCTATTATGGTAAATGTGCGCGTTTGCTATCAGAAACAGCCCTCAGACCACCTCAAACGCTCTTAGCGAAGATTTT